>JAZRTU010000082.1:0-5377 GCA_045652185.1 Eubacteriales bacterium
TAGAGGCTCTCAAGCATCTTTTCTAACCATTTTTTCGAGGAGATGCCCTTTTAAACGCACAAAATAACACCCTTGTTTGAAAGCAACAAGGGTGTCTCCTCGAAAAAATAATTAAAAAATTTTTGAAAGGATTCCAAAGGGAAACTTTTTATAAAAAGTTTCCCTTTGGTCGCCGAAGGCATATAAAATATAAAACAAGTTACTTATGATACGAGCGGTTTGCGTTGATCATTTCGGCGCGATAGAGCTGTTCGAGCAACATTACCTTTGCAAGCTGGTGCGGGAATGTCATTTTCGACATCGATATCCGATAGTCGCATCGTGATTTGAGCTGTTCGTCGAGTCCGTAACTGCTACCGATCAAGAAACATATATCGTTTGCGCGACTTTTCGCCGTTTGGATCAACGAAGATAGCTCGGTCGAGGAATACTGCTTCCCTTCGATACACAACGCGAACACGACCGATTTCTTCGGGATCGCAGCAAGTATGCGCTCCGCCTCTGTTGCAAGTGCGGATTTTATCTGTGCATCTGTTGGCGATTGCTCCAGCCGCGACTCCTTTATTGTGACGTCGCGATACGTGCAGAACCCGCCGAGCCGTTTCTCGTATTCCTTCGATGCGTCAACGAAATATTTCTCTTTGAAATCACCAACGTGGATCAGCGTTACGTTCATATCCTGTCAAGCGCGCCGAGGATGTCCTCTTTGATATCGTCAATATGCTCGATTCCAACTGAAAGTCGGATAAGTCCGGGCGATACCCCACACGCTACAAGCTGCTCGTCGGTAAGCTGACGATGTGTCTCACTTGCTGGATGAAGTACGCAGGTGCGTACATCGGCAACATGTACTACGTTGTTTGCAAGGCGAACGTTGTCCATAAATCGAGCCGCCGCCTCGCGACCGCCCTTGATAACGAACGAGATTACACCGCTCGCGCCGTTCGGGAGGTATTTTTTCGCGATCTCGTGGTATGGGTTGCTCTCGAGTGTCGGGTAGTTTACCGACTCAACGTTCGGGTGGTTTTCGAGCGCAAGCGCCATCGCTTCTGCGTTACGGCAGTGACGATCCATACGAACGCCGAGCGTTTGGAGTCCGAGATCGAGCAAGAACGCGCTGTTAGCGCTGCTAAGTACACCAAAGTCGCGTATGAGCTGAACGCGAAGCTTCGTTATATAAGCCGCTTTACCGAACGCCTCTGTATATATGAGTCCGTGATATGACTCGTCGGGCTCGGTCAGGCAGGGATAATCTTTCCAATCGAAGTTACCGCTGTCCACAACAACACCGCCGACTTGGATAGCGTGACCGTCCATATACTTGGACGTTGAATGAACAACGATATCTGCGCCGTATTCGAACGGACGGAGAAGGATCGGTGTCGGGAACGTGTTGTCAACGATAAGCGGAACACCGTGGCTGTGCGCCAAACGCGCAAATTTTTCGATATCAAGCACGGAGATAGCCGGATTAGCAACGCTTTCGCCGAAAACGAGCTTTGTATTCGGGCGGAACTCCTTCGCGATATCCTCCTCGGATGCATCGGGATCAACGAATGTCACGTCAATACCCATACGCTTGAGCGTTACGGAGAAAAGGTTCACCGTACCGCCGTATATTTTCGAGGACGAGATAAAGTGGTCACCTGCGGAACAGATGTTTAACACTGCGGTGAGCGATGCTGCTTGACCGCTCGAGGTACAAACCGCACCAACTCCGCCTTCAAGCGCAGCGATCTTCGCTTCAACTGCTGCAACGGTCGGGTTGGAGATACGGCTATACATATGTCCGTCAGCCGTGAGGTCGAAAAGTTTCGCAACCTCGCTTGCAGATTCATAACGGAACGTTGTTGATTGATATATCGGAAGCGCCAACGGTTCGCCGTTGCCCGCTTTATAGCCTTCATGGAGGCATTTTGTTTCGGGTCTCATATTTTTTTCCTTTCAAATAAGGGTTATCTGTAATCTTTGAACAACAAAATCGCTTTTTCTATTTCTGCATTGAATTGAAGCGAGCCGTCTGCCATCGTCTTGAACGCACCGGGATATTCGATCACGTTTTTCGTGTATGCGCTATATCCAAGTATCGCATCAACATTAGCGTCGTATTCTTCCATCGTGTAGTTTGTATCGAGCACCGGAAGTATAAGCTCAAGGTCTTTTCTGAGCTCCTCCGCATTGGATTCGCTGAACATCTGTACCCAAAGCGAAACAAACACGTCCTTCATCAACAACATATGCTCTTTTTCGCTATCATAGCGGCGATATGTCATAAGTTGTCTGAATATATTCGGGTCAAGCTTGACGTTTCCTGCTTTGAGGTCAACGAGAATATTGCTGTTCGATTCCTCCATCGGTGACGACTCGTCGGGCAACAACGGGTCTTGCGGTGTCTCAGTGATAATATCGGACACATCGAATTGCTCGTCTGTGGATTCGTCAACAATAATATTGCCGCTTTCGTCGCCAATGCTCTCATCGGGCAGCTTTTCGAGATACATATCGTATGGAACGTCATAGTTATATCCGTCAAGCTCGGTGAATACAGCCTCGATATCCTCGGGATGCATCATAAAATAGTAATCGATCGAAACACCGACGATAGCTTCCATTTTCGATTTGAAAAACTCAAGGTCTCTGTTTTTCAACAAGTTACGAATCTTTTGGTATGCGCCGTCAACGTAAAGTCTTGTGTCTGCAGGTATGACCGTTATCATAAGGCTATTCGTTTCGAGCTTACGGCGCATGATCATTACGGTATCGACCTCACCCAACTCATTTTGAAGAATAAAGAGTGAGCCCTTGCTCGCGCCCTTGAAATCGGGATCGACAGACTCGTCCGATGTGCTTGTGTCCGAGTCATCGGGACGGCTGATCGTCTGGCTAAAGTCCTCGCTGACATTGCTTTGTTCGCTTTGCGCGATACCGAAAAGAGATTCTATAAAAGTATCAACGTATGTATTGAATATGTGTGATGCGGCGTATGCAAAGATAACGCACGATAGTATAAAGGTTATAAAAAAGCTTTTAAATCCTTTTGACATTAAGAAAATCTCCCCCTGCGAAATTTATTCGCTGTTTTTTTAGCCTTCATTCGTTGCTATTGCAAATATATAATCCTCGGACATCGGGAACGACGGGTTAAATCTCTTTATCATAACACCGCCGATATCGCTCTCGAAATGACCGCTGTCGTTAACAACGGAGAAGTTCGGGAAATCGGAAAGTCCTTTTCCCGTATATTTAACGTATGCTTCTTTACGCACCCAAACCTTTACAAACGCGGTTGCGGTATCGTCTGCGCCACGAACGTATTCTGACTCGTCTTCGCTAAAGAAACGTTCTGCAAGGGTATAATAATCCGTTTTCTTTTGCTTGATCCTCGGCATATATTCGCCATCGACACCTACTTGTTTGTTCGAGAAAACAACGATCATTACTTCGCCCGTATGCGTTATACTGAGGTGCACCTTGCTTCCTTTAACAACGGGCTTGCCCTTTGCGTTATAGGTTACTTCGAGGTTATCGTTTCCGGTGTACTCGTGCAACGCCGCCGTTACGAGCTCGTGTCTTATATTTTTGTCTGCGTGGTATTCATACACATAAGTTTTTATTGCCATAATCTTTTCCGTCCTGTATATTATTGCTCTGTATCTTGTTCAACTTGCTCGTCGTCTTCGGTCTTTTTGACGGGCGCGAAATTGGTTATCGTTGCTTCTTCATCAAGTCTCATCACGATAACACCTCCGGTATTACGTCCGTATACGGGGATCTGCTCTACTGCCGTACGGATGATTATACCGCTGTCGGTAATGAGCATTATATCCTCGTCCTCGTGGACATAGGAGATACCTGCGAGTTTACCCGTTTTATCCATAATACGATGGCATATCATTCCTTTTCCGCCTCGGTTTTGCAGCGCATACTCCTCGGCATCACAACGTTTTCCGTAGCCTTTTTCGGTAATAGTTATGAGTGCGCCATTATCGCCCGGCATTATTGATGCCGCGCCGACAACGTAGTCGTCGTCAGCAAGTGCGATACCGCGAACACCTCTCGCTTGACGTCCAACGCTTCTGACGTCGTTTTCGTCAAATCTGATACCGAGCCCGTTATGACTTGCTATCATGATACTGTCGTATCCCGTTGTTTTCATTACGAACAACAGCTCGTCACCGTCGTCAAGGTTTATTGCGAACAATCCGCCGCTTCGTTTTGTGTTATACTCGCTGAGCGCGATACGTTTAACAACACCGAATTTCGTCACCATTACGAGATATTCGTCCTCAGTGAACGCTTTTATCGGAATAATCGCGGTTATCTTCTCGCCCTCGGAAAGCGATAGGACGTTAACGAGGTTCGTTCCCTTTGCGGTTCTGCCCGCCTCGGGGATCTCGTAACATTTTTTCATATATACCTTGCCCGTGTTCGAGAACATGAGCATTATATCATGGCTATGAGATATGATAACGTCTTTAACGAAATCTTCTTCCTTCGTTGACATCGCCGTAATACCCTTACCGCCGCGGCGTTGTGTTTGGTATGTATCAGCGGGGAGACGTTTTATATATCCCGTTTGCGTAACTGTTATTACACAATCTTCTTTTTCGATGAGGTCTTCGATGAGGATATCGTTATCAACTGCCTCGATGGTAGTTCTTCGCTCGTCACCGAATTTCTCTTTTATTTCTATTAGGTCTTCTTTTACGATAGCAGTTATGCGTGTTTCAGATGCGAGGATATCCTTCAATTCTCTGATCTGCGCCAAAAGCTCGTTTAAACGTTCTTCTATTTTTATTCTTTCCAATCCGCTGAGGCGACCGAGTGTCATATCAACAATAGCTTGTGCTTGCGGGTCGGTGAGCGCAAATGCATCCATCAACGCTATCTTCGCATCTGAGATACTCTTGCTTGCGCGGATCAATCTGATCACCTCGTCGATATTATCGATAGCTATCTGATAGCCTTCGTAAATATGTGCAAGACGTTCAGCTTGGTCGAGCTCGTATTTTACCTTGCGGATGATGACCTCTTTTTGATGCTCTATATAGTGAGTCAATATCTCTTTGAGGTTAAGCACCTTCGGTTCGCCCTTGACGAGCGCGAGCATATTGACCGCAAATGTATCTTGAAGCTGTGTATATTTATAGAACAAATTCAAAACTACCTGCGGGTTAGCATCTTTTTTGAGGTCAACAACGATACGCATACCGTCTCTGCCGCTTTCGTTACGGAGATCGCTGACACCCTCGATACGTTTATCTTTAACGAGGCTTGCCATATTTTCGAGCAACAGTGATCTGTTAACTTGGTAGGGAAGCTCGGTGATTATTATACTCGTTCTACCATGCTTTTCCTCAAAATGCGCCTTTGCTCT
>JAZRTU010000083.1:0-4265 GCA_045652185.1 Eubacteriales bacterium
AAAACTTTTGTATTATGGCTTTGTAGCCGTTTCGACACTCGAACAGCTTCTCAGAAAAAAGGCGCTGATCATCAATTTTATATCTTATCCCAATTACTCGCTTCTATTCTGATGCTCAACCTTTTTTCGGCAATTTCTTCAGTTCTTTATCGAGCCAATCGGCGCGCGTTTTCACAAAATTCTCGAGATAGTTCAACTGCTTCTCAAACGAATTCTCCGCGCTACACCATTTCGATTGGAACCCTGCACGTTTATCCCAGATATCCCAAACCTCAAAATTTTTCTGTTGCGATCCGCTATCCAAGATCGTGCCATAAGTATCGATCGTTTCCTCGGTGACCGCTATTAGCTCGTCCTTGACCTCGTTCCAACGTTCTGTCAATCGCGCGCAAAACTCCTCGTCTCTGAGCAGATAAGTACACCAATTATAGCTGACGTACGCGCCCTTCTCGTCGCTTCCGTACGTTGCAAGATCGTCATATTTTTTGTTATCATATGAAAAATTGCCGAACGCGAGGTCGAAATCCCAAACGGGACCCATTTTTATTTTCCCGCCTTTTTCCTTCAAAATAAAGCAAGACCGACGGAAGCAAGAATCAATGTTATATGAAAGCTCGTGCAATATTATCCAATCCACGAAGCTGTCAACGTCGATATACTCCTCATATCCCTCGCCGCTCCGTATCGCTTTCTCCGCTGTTTCAAAATAGTCCTTTATATATTTCTTTTGCTCGTCCGTTATCGTTTGATAATCGGGCGACTTAAACGTCGCAAATCGCACAAGTAAGCTATTGGTATGGAAATAATGCACGCCGTTTATATCACCCGTCGGCGCCATTCCGCCAACCTCCAAAAAGTAGTCGGTATCGACCTCCGTCGAGCCTTCCTCGATATCCACTCTCCCGCTTGCGACCTCCATATGCTCACCGATCGCATATACACCTTGGTATTCGCCGTTAACGAACAGATCAACGGGATACGAATGCGGTGTCCAATAGAGCGCATCGAGAACACGCCCCAACTCATAGGCGAGAGTGTTTCTGATCAACGATTTATCCGCGTAATTCGCAAGCAAAATCCAATCGCGATTATCATCAAGCCCCAAAAGCGCCGCTTTTTCGTCGAGCTTGATCTTGTAGGGCTTCTTTTCCCATTTCCAAGTCGAATTTCCGCGACCTCTGATCGTTCCGCTCACGTTCTCGAGCGACGACATACCGTCAACACCCGTACAATCAAGCGAAAATATCATTTCTGTCGTCAAATTTCTGTCGATCTCGCCCACGCTCACTCCGTCGGAAAGCGTAATATTGACGATCGGCAAGCTATAAACTGCGCGGTCAACAACAACAGCATACTTTTTTGCGATTCCGTTCTCGTCGGTTATCTCGCACCAAGTTTCGCTCAACAGATCGATGCTGCCGTCAACGCGCTGATTTGAGAACCTTACCTCGCCGCCCTCACTTTCAACTCGAACTACTGCCCTCGAAAGTGTTGCTTGATCAACGTATGTTTTATAATCAAGCTTCAATACGGCGCATCGAAGCTGTTCATCAACGACAAACTCGACGTCCTTCGCGAGAGTCACATTATCTTTCGAAAGAAGCTTTATGCTATATAGCATCCCCGTTCCCTCGGGCTCGGGCGGTTTCGGAAGAAAAATAAGGTCGTCGCTGTTTTCGATACCAACCGATTCGTCCGCGCTCTCGTCGGGGGACTCCTCTGCGCTGACGTCCGACGATTCAAAAAAGATGCCGTTCGACTCATCGAGGCTTTCTGCGAGGTCGGAGACCTCGCTTGTACCACATGCAGAAAGCAAAGCAAACAGTATTAAAATTGTAAAGAAAAAAATAACTCGTCGCATTTTTGCCTCCTGCGCTAATTTTCTTAAGTATACCAAAATATACCGTCTATGTCAACCGAAATACCCTCGTCACACCTCGGGCGCATACTCATCAAGTATATCTAAAATATCGGTTTTATAAACGTTTCCGCCGAGGACATCGCCGTTTGCCGAAAACGAAACGCATCTAACGTTCCTTTCGTCCTCAACGTATGGGTTGATAACCTCGCTCAAATTAATATAATCGCCGAGATATTTAAGCGCGTTACCCTCGGGGAAAACGACGTTTCCCTTGCTAATTTCAAAACCTTGCTCCGAAAACCGTCGAAGAAGTTTTTTCGTCTCATTATTATATGTGTTATCGTGGCTCTCGCTAACAAGCCATGCAGGTTGGATTCGGATGTTCACACCGCTATCTTTCAGCGCGTGCGCAAACTCCGAAACGATATCGATCGGAATTGTTTCTTGGTGGAACGCATCAACGGACAACAAAAGATCGTTCACTCCACTGCTCTCAAGCCGAAACGCTATATCTTTTATTTTCGCGCTCTCGCTCGTAACGTATCCGTTCGTTATCACTTGCCGCCTCATAACACCGCAATCTCGCGCCGCGGCGTGAATTTTACACACTGCATCAAGATGCAGAAGCGGTTCGCCGCCAAAAGTCATCACTGTTTCGAGCTTATATCTCGCCGCTATTTTTCTAACCGCATCGGCGGCGATCTCACCGTCAATACGTTCGAATTTACCGCCATGCTCACCTTGGGAACAATGTTTACATCTGCCCGTACACGCATCGGTAACGACGAACTCAATTTTCTTTAGCTCTTTCAAATACTCGTTCAAACGAACACCTCAAAAATATTTTTTACTATTAATTATTATATATCCCCAAAAAACGTTTGTCAACAACACTTTTCGATAAAATAATGGCGGTATCGAAAGATACCGCAAAAGGATTATATTATATTATATTATAATATAAATTTCTCTCAAACCCATATTTTTGAAGTGTTTTATTATAGACAAATCCCATTCGTTCAATGTTTTTGATGCTATAAGGGTTTTTCGGCGATGCCGTTGCGCATAATATCTCTACTCCGTCGGCTTTAGCTCGCTCAACCAACATCTTCCCCATTCTGTATTGCAACGAATTACCTCTAAAATCATCCTTGACAATACACAATTTATAATTTGCACTCTTCAACCCCGTAAATTCGACACCGACAAGCTCTTTTGTAAGATCTTCTGCTTCAGAATCAACGTAATACAAAACAGAGATCGCTGCAAGCTCGCCTTTATACCATGCGCCCAAAGTTACATTTGGAGAATTTAAACAGCTCAACAACATTTCGGGCGTATTTCTTCTTAACAATTCGGGATTGTCTAACGCTTGAAGTGTCTCCTCTTGAAGCTCCAATATATCATCAATATCGCTCGGACCACATTGTTTTATTTCAAAATCCGAAAAATCTATTTTCATACTAATTTCTTGCGCTCCTTCAACCATTTCTCATATATTTCTTTTTGCTCTGGTGTTACCATTAAATTTTTAAGCTGGCGCGTTCTGTAAACGCTCTTTTCCTTATCCTTCTTATGAGCTTTCAATTCGCGATATCTCAACCACTCATATTCCAAACAGAAAATATTTTTGAAGTTTTCAGGCTGTGACGCAAGCTTCGATTGTTGAACAAATTTGCTATGAACAGCGAGAAAAAATCGATAACCAAACAGATCATCTATCATTTCAAAGCTCAAAACACCGTTGCAAAGCAAAAGATATACCGTCTCAAAAAAAGTCAGATAATTCGAAACCATCACTTTGGGGAACGAAAGATTACACACACCTTCTCCACCATCACAACCATCACATTTTCCGTCAAGGCAATCTTGCAACGCAGTATACAGCTCCATGTTTCCTTGGTTTTCGGTAAATGCTTTGTTCAGTTCAACGAGAAAATCCGCACGAGCGATCTCCTTTGAGTCATTGAGCTGATTTATCGCAATTATCAACGATACCAACAATCCAACGCTCTCAAACGCCGAAAGTGTCATTGATATCATTGTGTCGTCCGATAGCGACAACAACGATTTCACCAACGATACAATTGCCATAATTAAGGATATTATCAATATAAAAACCAATCCGATTAGCGCGCGTTTTCTTAACGTCCGTTTCATTTTCTGATCCAACCTTTATTTTTCTATATTTTATTATATTACATCCTCAACTTTTTGTCAATCATCAATTACTCTAAAAAATAATGGCGGTATCTTTCGATACCGCCAAATATTATTTGTTATCAGTTATCAGATGCAAATCTTATGCTCTGCGTCTTCTAACAACTACTGCTGCACCGAAGGAAACGATGAGAGCGAGTGTGAGAACAACGATAGAAGTCATTTCACCTGTAGGAGGTGTTGC
>JAZRTU010000084.1:0-3605 GCA_045652185.1 Eubacteriales bacterium
GACTCTGTAAGCGCAACGGCGATGGAGTCTGAAATAAACCAATTCTCCTCAAGCGGCAGCAGCGGTATCTGCTTTAGATGTATCGTTAATGATAAAATGGGTTATGCCTTCACCGAGCTTTTCGATGAAGACGAAATGGAAAGCCTCGTTGACCGCGCAGTCGAAAACGCGAAAGCTATCGAGTGCGAGGATGAGGTGTTCATCTATGCAGGAAGCGAAAAATATGAAGAATTTGAAAAAAATGAAATAGAAATGCCGTCAGCAGCAGCGCTCTCGAAGAAAACACTTTCTTGTCAAAAAGCATTGTATGATTGCGACGAAAGAGTTAGCGACGGAACTGAATCGGGCGTAGTTGCCGCAAAAACGAAAATAAGAATAGTTAACTCAAAAGGACTCGACCTTCAAAACGAATCGGGATTTTTCGCCCTCTATGCTCAACCCGTAGTAAGAGAAGGCGAAAACGTAAACACCGAGTTTAACGTTGAGGTAAAATCTATCGATAAAATAGACGAAAAAGCCCTCGCGGATAGATCGGTAAAAGAAGCTCTCGAAAAGTTGAATGCAACGAATGTGAAGAGTGGAAAATATAATATTGTGTTTGACGGCTCGCAAATGAGAAGTATCCTCTCGACCTTCACTTCCGTTTTCAGCGGAAAATCCGCTCGTCTTGGTCTTTCACTTTTGAAGGGCAAAACCGGTGAGAAAATAGCTTCCGATATCGTAACGCTGACTGATGATCCGTTTTCAACGGAAAGTCCAATGAGAACAAATTTTGATGCCGAAGGTGTTGCGACATATAAAAAATCAGTAATAGAAAACGGTGTTCTGAAAACACTTTTCTATAACCTTGCCTCCGCAAAGGCAGACGGTGTCGAAAGCACAGGTAACGCTTCCAAGGGTTCATATGCAAGTTCAGTAGAAACCAGTCCCTATTGCTTCCACTTCGAAGCAGGTGAAAAAACGTTAACCGAGCTTTTCGAGCAAGTAGGCGACGGAATTTATGTAACCGAAATGAAAGGCTTTCATGCAGGCGCGAACGCCGTAACAGGCGACTTCTCGATCGAGAGCGCAGGATTTTTGATAAAAGATGGCAAAAAAGCCGAAGCAATAAAGGAATTTACTGTATCCGGCAACTTCTTTGAACTGTTGAAAAAGATAGAAGCATTCTCCAATGAGATCAAATACGGAATACCGACCGATTTTACTTTGTTCGGTTCACCCGATGCGTTCGTTTCCGATATGTCCGTAGCAGGTGTATAGGATATGTTGAAACGACTCAAATATCTTCTTTTTCCCGAAAAATGTGCTGCGTGCGGCAAAATTGTCCGAATTATACCGTTGTGTCAAAATTGTTTCGATGAATTATGTGAGTCAATTGAAACGGTGTGTAGCGTTTGCGGGAAAAGTGTAGGTGATTGTGAGTGTATAAAGTTAAAAGGGATAAAAATGCATTTTATCCCTTTTTGGTATAAAGGTACGGCGCTCCGCCGTTGTATATATAGATTGAAAATATCAAACTATAGATCAAACACCGAGTTTTTCGCCGGAATCATCTGTAATGATATAAAGATCCGACTCGGCGAGATAGAGGTGAGCGATATGTTTGACGTAATAACTTATGTACCGCGCAGCCTCGAGCAAAAAAATAAATTTGGAATAGATCAAAGCGAATTTTTAGCAAAATGCATCTCCGAAAAGCTTTCGATCCCTTGCGAGCGCCTACTCGTCAGAGTTGGCGGAAAGCAACAAAAGAGCCTTCGCTCTCAAGATAGGATCGAGAATGTAAAAGGAAGCTTCGCACCAACCGAGAAATGCACAAAATATAAAAAAGTGCTCCTCGTTGATGACATCGTAACAACAGGAGCAACAGTAACGAGATGTACCGAAATGCTGAAAATGGCGGGAGTGAAAACAGTTTCAGTCGCCGCCATCGCAAAAACAGTATTTTAATTTTAATTGATTAGCTCGCGAAGGTCGGTGACCACCGTGTTGCAAAGTGCGCGGAGTTTTTCGTGTTCTTCTGCAGAATTGCGTTTGTCGAGAATTCCGACAACGTCAAACCCCGCATTTTTAGCGCAGGTCGCCGCATAAAGCCTGTCCTCGAAAATAACACATTCTTCAATAGTACCGCCAAAGCGTTCCATTACTGTCAAGTACAAAAGTGGATCGCTTTTTCCTTTTCCAACGTCGCTTTCACACATCGCAAAATCAATGTATTTGTCTATCCCCATTCGTTCAAATCCGGGTGAACATACAGAAATATCCGTTGCCGTCGCAATAGCGATCCCAATGCCCATCTTCTTGAACTCCGAGAGGGCCTCAAGCGTTCCCGGACGAGGAATAACGTCGTAAAGATAGTGTGGCTTGAGTTGCTCAAACGCTTCCGCAACCGTTATCTTCGACCAGTCGAACGATCGCCAGTATTGTAGCGAGTCGAGCAAAGTGCCGTCCATATCAAAAATAAAATATTTTTTTCCTTCCAAAAAATCTTTCGTGAATTTCATGCAGTTATCTTACCCTCAATAATATCCAATGCTTTTTTTACAACGTTGTCAAGAGTGTCATCAACGTCAATATAGTTGAATTCTTCACCGAATATCTCGGGAAGTCTCGAATACATCGCCGTTATCTTCTCGAGAAAACCACGTGTCTCGTAAATTTCCTTGCTCAACGCACGGCTCTCAATACGCGACAGTAAAACATCAACGTCCGCAGTCAAGATCAAAGTAACGTCAGGCGTGCGAAGCGCATTGTTGTCCGCCGTCAAAGCAGGATCAAGTCCATGTGAAACTTGGTAACAGTAGGTCGAATATTTGTATCTGTCTGATATAACTATCTCTCCGTCTTGCTCCCAACCGGCGATCTCCTTGAGATGCTCTATCCTGTCAAGCACGAAAAGATCATAAAGCTGCTTCGGTGTCGAAGTGCTGTCAGAAAGCATCTTGCGAAGTGTCTTTCCATAATCCGAGGATGTCGGCTCACTGGTTTTTCTTGCCTTTAAACCTTTTTTATTCAAAGCCTTAACGAGCAGATCGGTCACAGTGGTCTTGCCACTTCCGTCAGGCCCTTCTATAACGATAAACATAACGTTCTCCTAAATAATAATCTTAAAAATAATATATATCATATTCGAAAAAAAGTCAATAAATGACTTCTGTTTTTGATTTAAAGGTGCAATTTTCGCAAATATAAGTCGGACGCTCGTCTGCATTTTTCACAGAAAGCGTAATGTTTTCAAGTGAAAGGTCTTTTATGTTTCTGAGATCCATACAAGAAGCACGTGACCAATCGGGATAGTAATTTGAAACACGACCTGACTCCGATTCGGTTCGAAGGTCGGCAACAGTAGGCCACTCGCTTGGAATATCGTCATTCTTGACTCCACCGAACGCATAATATGTCAAATTTGAAAAAGTAATGTTTTCAAGCGGTGCACTTTCATGAGAATCGCATCTGATACCGCCAAAACGCGTGTTGCCCATCACACAGCGAAGCCCTGCCCAAGTGTAGTAGTGCTCTTGTTCCATTTCTTCTGTGTCAATAATGGTAATATTCTCGGCAGTAATATTGCGTATCGCACCAAAATCAGGATGTTCATTTATACC
>JAZRTU010000085.1:0-1768 GCA_045652185.1 Eubacteriales bacterium
CCACGACAGACGTGTGAAATCATACCGACTCGGCACATACGGCGAGGGCGACAGCGGCGTTACTATTCTTGAATTGAAATAGATTTTTTATTGAGAACCCCTTTTTTGAGAAAAAAAGGGGTTCTCAAACTCTCCCCAAAAAACTTAAATTGTGGGATTGCCTTGACAGTCTCGAAGCAGTTACATCACCATAAAATCAGAAGTTTTGGTCGAGCTTTTTTCAAAAGCTACAAGGATAGTTTTTGGCGAAGCCAAAATCCAACACTATTGCTTGCAATAGTGTGTGCGCTTCTGATGGCGCACCCTAAAATCCGACAAATATAAAGACGGCTTTTGCCGTCTTTATGGTTTTAGAAAGATACTTTATTTTCGGAAAGTATGGTTGTGATATAACTAATATATAGGTTATTATATAGTCTTTTTAGCGGTTATTATATTATTTTGATATTACAAGGAGGTTTTTCGAGTTGTTTTTCCTTTTCGGTATATAAAAATTGCATACTGTTATAGCAAATTACGATACCATTTTTTCCAAATCGTATTGACAAATTCACTTTTCGATTTTATACTACCCTTGAAAATTTAACATAGGAAGTATCGCTTAAGTGCGATACGTACGGCGTTATGGATACTCATACTTTATTGAAAAACAGGGAGCTTCCCGAGGCTATTGAAAAGAAGCTTTTGGGGGCATTGGGTAAGGACGAAAAGTTACTTTTCGCCATTGTTGCCGACCTCACGCCCGAGGCTACTTACGGTGACTCTGTTATTGCTTTTAGCGAAAGGCGATTCTTCGTCGCAAGTGATGATTCTCTTCTCGAATACGGATATGATAGTATTGAAGACTGTTTCGTGAAACGGATGTACGGAAACGCAAAGCTTGTTTTCATTCGTGACGGAAAGAAAAACGAGATACTTTCATTTACATATTCCGTTGCCTCACTTTGCGATATGGCGGCGCTTTTCATCAAGAACGTCGCACTCGGTGAGCCGTTTTCGGAGCAGCTCGAGATCGTTGAGGCTACTTATGACAAGCTTAATCTTGTTTGTCCGAAATGCGGTCGTACACTTATTCGTCAAGGCGCTACTTGTATTCACTGTCAATCAAAAACTAAGATCGCATCAAAGCTTTTGAAGTACGTAATTCCTCAATGGAAGCGGCTTCTCGTTTGTCTTATTCTTTCGATAATCACGACAGCTGTTGCTTTGTTCCCGCCGTATGCGACAAAGACTATCGTTGACACGGTCATTCCAAACAGAGATCTTCGCGCGCTCGCGACGCTCGTTTTAACTTTATTCTGCTGTTATCTCGTTCAACATATTCTCAACGCGCTCCGCGGATATCTTCTCAGGCTTTCGGGCGACAAGATCGTACTTGAGCTTCGTAACGACGTTTATGAAAAGGCTCAGCATCTTCCGATGCGGTTTTATGACAAGACCTCGACGGGTGCGGTCATCAACCGTATCAGCGGTGACAGCAACACTATCCAAGCGTTCATTTTGAAGATAACGCAAGAGGTAGTCGTTCAATTCTTTATGCTTATCGGTATTATCGTTATTATGTTTGCGATGGATTGGCGGTTGACTTTACTCTCGCTCATACCTGTTCCGCTCGTTGTTGTCGGTGCGAAGATATTCTCGCGAAAGATCGCACCATACTACAAGAAGATCTGGCGTCGCTGGGCGTCGGTTTCAGGTATTTTGACCGACACTATTCCTTGTATTCGTATTGTCAAATCGTTTGCGGGTGAAGACAGAGCGGTAAACC
>JAZRTU010000086.1:0-12526 GCA_045652185.1 Eubacteriales bacterium
ATCGTTACGTTCACGTTTTTCAGCGATAGCCCCATACATTCCTCACATATGAGATCACCCGACGTCAGCGGTACAAGCGATGCCTTCGGCTCGATTATCGTATGACCGAACGATTTCGCGAACTCATATCCGTCGCCCGTCGAGCCACACGCGCGATACGATACCCCGCCTGTGCAAATTATTACCTTTGACGAACGGTACGTCTTCTCGCCGCACGAAACGACAAAGATCTCACCGTCCTTCGTTATCGACCTCACTTCCGCGCGCCTTGTCACAACACCGCTGTCCTTGCAAGCACTGACCAACGCGCTAACGATATCGCTCGCCTTGTCGCTAACGGGAAAAACTCTGTTTCCGCGCTCCGTTTTAAGCGGTACTCCGCGTGATTCGAAAAACGCCTTCGTGTCCGCCGTTGTGAACTCACGAAAAGCAGCAAAAAGGAACTTCGGGTTCGTCGGTACGTTCGCGAGTAACGTCTCAAAGTCGCAATCGTTCGTCACATTGCATCTCCCTTTTCCCGTTATCGCGAGTTTTTTGCCCATCTTGTCGTTCTTCTCGAGCAACAACACGCGACATCCCTGCTCTGCCGCTGTACACGCCGCCATCATCCCGGCAGCGCCACCGCCGACAACTATAACGTCATATTCAATTCTCTGCGTATGATTAGTCCCACTCATCAAAAATTCTCCAAGCATCTCGCAATTATAAATGCCTATTGTTAAAAACAAGACCGCAATATTAAACTATGCGGTCTTGTTCCTCTTGTTTTATAAAACTTATTGAGCTGCTGCGATGATAGCCGCGAAATCGGGAGCTTTCAAGGAAGCGCCGCCGATAAGACCGCCGTCAACGTTATCCATAGAAAGAAGCTCAGCCGCGTTTCCTGCGTTCATAGAGCCGCCGTATTGGATAGTCGTTGCGTTAGCGATGTTTTCGCCGTAAAGACCGCAAAGAACGTTACGGATAATACCGCAAACCTCGTCAGCTTGAGCGGATGTAGCAGTTCTGCCGGTACCGATAGCCCAAACGGGTTCGTATGCGATAATAACGTTAGCCATTTGTTCAAGTGTGATGTCTTTGAGCGCAACTTTAGTTTGTTTTGCAACAACTTCAGCTGTGATGTCAAGCTCTCTCTCGTTCAAAAGCTCACCAACGCAAAGGATAACCTTGAGTCCGCTTGCAAGCGCAGCCTTAACTCTTGCGTTAACTGTGAGGTCAGTCTCACCAAAATATTGACGTCTCTCGCTGTGACCGATGATAACGTATTCAGCGCCTGCTTCGAGGATCATCTCCGCGGAAAGCTCGCCGGTGAACGCGCCTTTTTCAGCCCAGTGAACGTTTTCAGCACCAACCTTGATCGGTGTGCCTTCACATGCCGCTGCAACAACAGCGATATCTACTGCAGGAACACAGCAAACGATGTCACAGTTTCCTGTTTCTTTGCCTTTGATCTCTTCTTTGATAGCTTCGATAAGCTCAACTGCTTTTTTGGGGCCAAGGTTCATTTTCCAGTTGCCCGCGATAACATATCTTCTCATTATTATTAACCGTTCCTTTTATATTGTTATATTGTACTATATCGTTGGTACAATTATTTGTCTTGCAAGCAAGCGATACCGGGGAGAACGATACCTTCGAGGAATTCGAGGGAAGCGCCGCCGCCTGTGGAGATATGGGTGATCTTGTCAGCAAATCCGAGTGTTTCAACTGCTGCCGCGCTGTCGCCGCCGCCTACGATAGTGATAGCTTCGCTGTCAGCGAGTGCTTGAGCAACGGAGATAGTACCTGCCGCGAGTGTCGGGTTTTCGAACACGCCCATCGGTCCGTTCCAGATAACTGTCTTTGCGTTAACGATAGCATCTGCGAAGATCTCTCTTGTCTTTTCGCCGATATCAAGTCCCATAGAATCTTCGGGGATAGCTGTTGCACAAACTGTTTCGCAATCAACAGGTCCGTCGATAGGATCGGGGAAGCTCTTTGCAACTACTGTATCAACGGGAAGAAGGAGTTTAACGCCCTTTTCCTCAGCTTTTTTCATCATTTCTTTGCAGTAATCAAGCTTTGTTTCATCAAAGAGAGATTTACCGATAGAATATCCCTTTGCAGCGAGGAATGTGTATGCCATACCGCCGCCGATAATGAGGGAGTCAACCTTTGTCAAAAGGTTGTCGATAACGTTGAGCTTGTCAGCAACTTTTGCGCCGCCGAGAATAGCAACGAAGGGACGTTCGGGATCGTTGAGAGCCTTGCCCATTACATTGATCTCTTTTTGAATGAGGTAACCGCAAGCTGCGGGGAGATAATCAGCAACACCTGCTGTGGAAGCGTGAGCTCTGTGAGCTGTACCAAAAGCATCGTTAACGTATACTTCAGCCAAAGAAGCGAGAGCCTTCGAGAAATCGGGATCGTTCTTTTCTTCTTCTTTGTGGAATCTTACGTTTTCAAGAAGCATTACGTCGCCGTCGTTAAGAGCAGCAGCTTTTGCTTGTGCATCCTCGCCGATAACGTCGTTTGCGAGAACAACTTCTTTACCGAGGATCTCGGAAAGTCTCTTTGCAACGGGAGCGAGTGTGTATTTCATATTGAATTCGCCCTTCGGACGACCCATGTGTGAGCAAAGGATAACCTTTGCGCCGTTTTCGATGAGGTATTTGATCGTGGGGCAAGCGCCAACGATTCTCTTGTCGTCTGTGATAACGCCATCCTTCAAAGGAACGTTAAAGTCGCAACGTACTAAAACTTTTTTGCCTTTGACGCAGATATCTTCTACAGATTTTTTGTTTAACATAATTAAGTCCTTTCATTATTTCAAATACATTATATATATTATATCTTTTTATTTGCCGTTTGTCAATTACTATTTTTTCCTACAGTTTACCTATTTAAACTTTATGCTCACCAGCTCGTCGGCAAGAGCCTTGTTTTCCTCGTCAAAAAGCTTTTTCTCGAAGTTCACGCCCTCAAGTATCGCCTCGTTGTAATGCTCAAGTGTCAAGGTCCTGAGATCCTCTATACCCGAAGCATATAAGAACGTAACGTCAACGAACGGATTTGCAAACACATAGTTTTTAAGCGATAGCGACGATTGATTGTTTCTTAAATAATAGTTGAGATACGCCATTTCGGTCGCCTCAGCGATATGACCATACGATGCAGCGCAAAGACCGTTCAAAATCCTTCCGACACGAGGCGTATTCTCGTTCGTATTGAAGACACCGAGAGCCACCGCGGAAAGATCGAGCCAAGAGTTATATTGCTCCTGCTCCGCCGAAAACTTCGGCAGCGGCGCTATCCCCCAATCCGACTTGCTGTTAGCAAGTGCGGCGGCAAGCGACGTTTCATAAACATAAAAAAGCAATCTTCCCTCCGAAAATTCGGTTATTGCCGCGTTTCCGTCGCCATCAAAGTGCATTTTGCTCTCAAAAAGCCCCAAAAACGTGTCCATCGCTTTGGTCGCAACACCAAGATCGAGCGATAAGCTCATTTGTTTTTGATACGTTTCTCCGAAAAATCGTCCGTCCATCGAGCTAAGCATCGCATACGCAAGATCGAGATCTTCTTTTTCGTTATAATACGATGCGAGTCCGTAATATCTGACAGTGGGCGCCTCTCCGGTCGATTCCTCGAAAGTCGACTCGTCTTCAGCCTGCTCCTCTGCCCCGCTCTCGTCCTCAAGCTCGTCGGGAGCAACAGTTTTCGCCATTTCAAGCATCAGATCCCAAGTCCACGTTCCGTTTTTAACGTGAGAATACGGATCATCAAGCCCAAAAGACTTTATTATATCATTATTATAAAACACCGCCCAAAGGTTCGCTTGATATGGTATCATATCATCAAACATCATATATGCTGTGTTTTCTGCCGTGTATTGACACAACAGCTTGTCAGAAATATACTTTGCATCAAGGTCTAAATACGGAACGCTGTAAAGGTTGAGCATCAACCCGTTGTCAGCAAGAACGCTCATCTGCTCAGCCGGAGCGCAAACGACGTCGGCAATAGCCGTATTTACAAGCGCCGCGATCGACTGTTCGGGCAAAAGCTCCTCAGCCCCGTATAATTTTTCAACGATATTTACGCCAAACTTACTCTCTACCATTTCGTTTCTAAGGTCTTTTGCTTCGTCTATCATGCTCGAAGCATCCTCATCAACGAGAAAAACCTTATCCTTCGTCGTCGCAATCGTGAAGTTATACCCATCGTAATCGTACGACTCAAGCATTTCCATCCATTGTTGCGCACTCAGCATTTCTTCAACTTCGTTCGAAACATCGCTCGGTTTTGACGTCTCATCAGGTGTCGAAACACCGCCGTTGGGCACGACCGACGGTGTGCATCCCAAGAGGAGTGTCAAAATTAAAACGGCAGAGGCAAAAACAAGAAACTTCTTCTTTATTACCAAGCCCTCCCTCCAAATGTTATATTATAATGTAATTATTCTCTGTTTTTAAACAAAAATGTTTCACGTGAAACATTTTTTAATTAAAGATCAAAAGATCGGCTCAAATATAGCGACGTCGTCGCTCTCCCCGACACCGCGCAATCTAACGGTAACGTAATCACCATAGGTATACGTTCTGTTGCCGACGGCAAACGATTTTGCGCCGTGGTCGATCATGACACTACCGCCATTTTCGTATATATAGCCAACGCACCCATTCACAAGCGATACGGATATTCCCTTTTCGGAAAAAGAGGTTACGATCGCTTCAGCAGGCGTAGGCAACGACGTTGTATACGCAAGCATCGTTTTCTTGTGGAGAGTTCGAGAGGATTTGAAGACAAGCGGCATGACCGACTTATATTTAAGCACTATTGATTGCAACAGGTTTTTGTCAACTTCCCTTTTGTTTGCAACAGATTTGAGCAAACGAAGCATAACGAGCCCGAGATAACTGCAAAGCGGGCCATCAACAACAGCGCAAAGCTCGCTTCCGCGAAGTGTGTTCGCGATAGGTTTATCAGAAATAGTCATTTCCGAGAGTCTGGAATAGATCTCGTTATACGCAGAACGCTCATAAACACCGCGTTCACAATTATTATACAAGCTTGTCAGTGCCAAACCGATATTATCGGGTGTAACCGGTCCGCGGCAATACGAGGTGAAACGAGCCCAATCGTAATCAGTAACATCCCAATCGCCCTCATATATAACGGGAAAACCGTCTTTATGCGCCGCTTCGCCAATCGCACGGCTTATTGCACCAAGGAGACATTTTTCGAGCAGTTCGCCGTCATACAAAGCTTTTTCGATAAGCTCGACCACCCTACCGCGTTCAACGGTGAAAGACGGTGCAAGACAAGTTCCGACAAAACCGCCTCGGTTTGCGGTCGTCGCGATGAACTCACCCGCAAACGAAAACATAAGTCCTGCGATCTCTCTGACAACAGCAACTCGACCAAGCAACCCTCCGAGCTTCGAGGTGTCGCTTTCCTTTAGAGCCGCATCGACCTCTCCGTGCGCAAGACACATCGTCAAATTTATAACAGTTTCATCTATATATAGCGCTTTTAACTCGATATCTTTACTATATATTGCGGTCACGGTGACAGCGTTTCTATCCACGCCCTCTTTAAACTCAAGAGAAGAGCAAATTCGCTCGGGCAAAAGAGGTTTTTTTGCGAGGTATCCCTCGGGAAAACGGAGGCGATCGTTTAAAAGAGTGTCCGCTTTCGAGCCCGACGGAATAAGGTCATCAACGTCGAGCAGATGGAAATAGAGGACGATATCGTCGCCGCTACGTTCCATCGAATATGCGTGGTCGCAAAAACAGTTTTCGTCGCAAAGTGCGACAGCGACCTTCGTTCTGAGGTCCTTTCTCTTTTTGGAGCTGTCGGCAAGAAGATCCGACTCGGAAATAACGTTATCGTCAGCCCAACCAAGATTGAGGTTGATACAGTCTTGCGTTGCTTCGATAAACGGGGTGATATCCTCGCTGCTGCCGTAGATCTTTTCGACCCCCGCTTTGAACTCCTTCGAGAATTTCTTTCGGCTTATTCTTGCGACAACGCGTTCGAGATCTTCCGCGCCGCCACGTTTTGTTTTAAACACACTGTATTCGGGCATGCTTTCGTCGTCGGGGTGAAACATAAACTCATCTTCTGTTTCCGTACAAACGCCCGAATAATAATAATTTCCATATTCAACGATGGTGTCAACCACCGCATATTTTGTCACAACACTCCCCCCGAGTGTTTTATGACCGACATCATTCTTTTTGGTCGCAGATTTAACGCACACAAGCACTATGTCGCCCGCAACAGCCCCCATAGAACGATCTGTTGGTATATAATAGCATTCGCCAAGATCAACAAGCTGCGCATATAGGTCGCCGCAAGGGCTTTCTACCACCAACGCCCGCAATTTTTCTTTTCCCATTTATTTCGCGTTCGGTCCTTTCCACCGTATATCTAAGCATTCCTTGTTTTATATCTGATTTAGGTTTCGCAATAAAGACAGAAAAAGCTTCCTAATACGGAAGCTTTTTTCAACGTCGCATAAATCTTTTTCGGACTTTTGTTACGACCGCATCGTCAGCTTCCTTCAACTCAGGTCTTATGAAGCTCTTCGGTTGTCTTGCCCTTTTACCGTTTATTCGCTTACTTCTGTTGCGGATGTATCAGCAACGGATGTATCAGCTCCGGATTCATCTGCACTTGTGTCAGCAGATTCATCGGAAGAAGTAACGGATGATGTTGTTTGGGAAGTTGTAGAATTAGAAGTGTTGGTGTTTGTTTTTGGTTTTTCGGGTTGGATAATAAAGATAACCAAAACGAGAACGGCAAAAACGATTGCAGCGATAGTTGTCGCTTTGTCCAACATTTTATCGATAGTCTTACCCTTTTGTTTTCCAAAGAAGGATTCTGCTCCGCCTGCGATAGCGCCGGAGAGGTTCTTTTGTTTGCCGTTTTGCATCATAACCATTACGGAGATACCAAGCGCCAAAATCAAAACTATTATTCCCAAAATTATTTCAAGTGCATTCATCACGAAAATTCCTTTCAAAAATTCTTATATTTCTTATATATCGATTAAAATATGTGTAACATTAGAATAATAACACATAAATTCAGAAATTGCAAGATGTTTTTTTAATTTTATATTATTTTCCATCAAATTTCCACTTATTCATAATAATCGTCATCGTCATCGTAATAATAATCATCATCATAATACGGATCAACGGGCTTGCCTTCGGCGCGTCTGCGCTCGATCATCGCCTTTCTTGCGCGACGACGTTTTATCTTTTTGACTATTTTAACTATCTTCAAAACGATTCCGAGCACGATATAAAGTGCGATCAAGCCGATAAAAATCTTCACACCCGTTTTCATCGTATCGCTGAACAGGAACGCTTTAATATTTTGGAGCGCGAACACGAGCTCGTCGCGTTCAACACCGCCTGTCAACACAAGGTTTCCGCTTCCGATAACCGCTCCGTCATAAAGTACCTTATATGTACCGACTACTTGGTTTCTCGACAATGGCGCTTCAAGTGTTTCGGGGATGCCTTCTGTTACTATAGTTATCTTCGTTTCGTCGAACTTAGAGAGCTTTACGAGTATCTCGAGAGTCTCCTCGGGATGATAAGTAACGACCTCGCTATCAGTGCTTGCGAGTGTTACGGGAATCTCACCCAAAAGCTTAGAGCTGCTGATCAATTCTTTATATCCAAATCCTTGACACCAAGAGTAGCAAGCGGAGAAGTCCAAAAGAGAACCGATGAGCAGATCGTGTACACCGGGCGTTGCCACAAGCTCAGAGCCCATCAAAACGGCGATAAACGTCAATCCGTCGATCTCATACGCAGTATAAACGCAGTGTCCCGCCGCATCGCTGTAAGTATACATAAGACCGATCGCATTCTTATTATAGTATCTTGAATCGAGAGTTGACGAAACAAGGTGGTTTTTGTTGTTAAGATTACGAACGCCGGGCGTTTTGTTTGTTTTATCGATGGTGTAACGTTGGATACGTGTCATTTGAACCATCTCATCTTTAGAATAAAAGGCGCTGACGAGCTTGACCATATCAAGCGCTGTCGTAACATTGTTGGGCTCTTCGTCAAGACCGGTGCAGTTGACAAAGGTGGTATTGTTCATACCGAGTTCCTTCGCTTTTGCGTTCATCAATCCAACGAAGGCAGTCTCATTCTCCTCGCCCGTAACATAATATGCAAATGCTTTCGCAACGTCGTTGGCGTTGCTGACGAGCAGAGCGGTGAGAAGCTGCTCAACGGTGAGCTCCTCATCCTTTTTCAATCCTATATTATATGTACCCTCAACACCCTCTGTTGCAAACTGAGGGATAATAACTCTCGAGGATTTTATATCGATGTTGTTTTTCTCGCAAAACTCATACACGAGAAGCGCAGTCATAAGCTTTACTCCCGCAGCAGGCGAGGTCATGGTTTCCGCATCCTTCGTTTTGAGGATCTGACCATTCTCGAAGCATACGATCGCACCATAGGGCGAGTACAGGTTTATAGGATCGTCAATGCCTTCAACGGCGCTGACAGGGAAGACCACAACAGACAAAACAGTGATCAAACTCAATATCAAAAATACTATCCTCTTCATAATTGCCTCCGTTTATAGTAAAGTATAGGGGAATTATCTACATTAATTATAATAACACATTATTTCGGTTAATTTGTTAACAGTTTGTAAATTTTTCAAAAAATTTTTTCGTTTTTTCGGAATCTTCCAAAATCTGGCGCGCAAGCGACGACGTATCGTCGAATTTTCGTTCCTCGCGGAGATACTTATACAAGCTCAACGTGACGGTTTTATCATAAATATCATCACAAAACTCAAGCAAAAAAGTCTCGCTGTTGATATGGTCGCCGTCATCGACGGTCGGGCGAACGCCAACGTTGGTAACCCCGAAATACTCAACGCCATCAAAGGAAAGACGGCTGATATACACGCCGTGTCTCGGGACAACGCAATCGGGATAAATGGGCAGGTTAACGGTCGGGGTGCCGATCCTTTTCCCGAGAGATTTGCCATGGACAACGGTGCCACGGATAAAATACGGCTCGCCGAGAAGCGTCCTCGCGTGTTCCATTTCGCCGTTCTCGACACATTTTCGGACGGCAGAGCTACTAACGGTAACGCCATCGACCGTAACACTCGGCAACACCCTGCACTCAACGCCTTGCTCATTCAAAAGTCGACGAAGAAGCGCACTGTCGCCAACGGCATTCTTCCCAAATGTAAAATTCTCGCCGCAGACGACCGTTTTCGGTGAAAAAAGGGAAGTGATATATCGGACGAACTGCTCGGGGCTATAATCACGTATAGCATTAAAGTCTTCGTAATACACCCGACTTGCGCCAAGCCGACTTATCAACTCTCTATTGATGCGTTCGGGATAAAGCGTCGCGCCGATAAGCCCCATCGTGCGTTTCGTGTTCTCCGAAAACGTGTAAACAATGCTCTCGTCGGTAACACCGTCAAAAAGCGCGCGATGTCCAAGATGAAGACCGTCAAAATCACCCAATAACAGCCTGTCACATGCGGTCGGAAGCGAACTCTGTGAAATGATCGCTATTTTGTCCATACAACTGCCGCCTCCTATTCAGATTATATTATAATAATATCGAAACGATTTGTCAAGCAAAATCTACTACCTCCGCCGAGTTTAATATGTCTCCGACGGCCTAAGGGAACCTTTGAAAAGGTTCCCTTAGGAATCCCTCTAAACTTTTTAAATGCTTTTTTCCCGATGGGTACTTGTTGCCTTTCGGGAATTTTTTGCTTTGTGCAGATGTACCCATCGGGAAAAAAGTAGTTAAGAGGCTTAAAGACTCTAAAGAAAGCTTCTCAACAGTTCTCTTAAACAGTCGGAAATATATAAATCGTCAGAGATATAATAAATTCGTTGGGAAGATATAAAACCTGTGGTAACAGT
Source organism: Eubacteriales bacterium (assembly GCA_045652185.1). Classification (GTDB taxonomy): domain Bacteria; phylum Bacillota; class Clostridia; order Oscillospirales; family CAG-382; genus UMGS1307. The sequence continues at coordinate 9,917 of JAZRTU010000086.1, forward strand.
ATTAAACTGCCATATACTGCTAACTTTTTGTTGTTTATATACCCCTGCGGTTTTGTTATGCCTCCTACGGTTTAGGATAAACCTTCTTATAGAAGTATTCCTTTAGGAACTCTCGGCGACTTTGCATTTCTTTTTACACGATGGGTACATCTGTACAAAGCAAAAAATTACACGATAAGTAACAAGTACCCATCGTGTAAAAAGCAATATAAAATCTTTGAAAGGGTTCTTAGGGGAAAGCTTTCTATAGAAAGTTTCCCCTAAGCCGTCGGAGACATAATAGAACTCCGTCGGGGGTAAATAAACTATATAAAGAAGTTGAGTATAAGCCCGCCGGCGATAACGGAAGCGATCTGACCGGAGACGTTAACGCCCATAGAGTGCATCAATAGGAAGTTAGAGTTGTCCTCTTCAAGCCCGAGCTTGTGAACGACACGCCCTGACATCGGGAACGCGGAGATCCCTGCGGCACCGATCATGGGGTTGATCTTTTCCTTGAGGAATAGGTTGAGGATCTTAGCGAAAATAACACCGCCTGCGGTATCAAACACGAACGCAAAGAGCCCGAGCCCGAGTATGAGGAGCGTTTCGCCCTTGAGGAACTGATCCGCTTGCATCTGGCTGGCAATAGTAAGGCCGAGGAAGAGCGTTATGAGGTTAGCGAGTACCTTTTGAGCAGTCTCGGAGAGTTGATCGAGTACACCGCATTCACGTAAGAGGTTACCGAACATCAAGAACCCAACGAGCGACACCGACGCGGGTGCAACAAACCCAACGACGATCGTGATCGCGATCGGGAAAATGATACGTGTTGTCTTGGAAACAGACTTCGGTGCGTAGTTCATACGAATGAGACGTTCCTTGCGAGTCGTGAGCGCCTTGATAACAGGCGGTTGAATGATCGGCACGAGCGCCATGTAGGAATATGCCGCAACCATGATAGCACTTAAGAACTTCGAGTCGAGCTTGTTGGCAACAACGATCGCCGTCGGCCCGTCAGCCGCACCGATGATACCGATGGAAGCCGCATCCTTGGGATCGAAAAAGAAAAGCGCGAGGAAGAACGTCAAGAATATACCGAATTGCGCCGCCGCACCGAACATCATCAGCTTCGGGTTGGATAGAATCGGCCCGAAATCGATCATCGCGCCAATACCGATGAAGAGTAAAAGCGGGAACAGTTCGTTCGCAATACCGGCATCGAATAATACGGTAAGCGGACCTTCTTGGAGCGCACCGTCAACCATTTGCGAGATCGCGCCCGAGAAGGGAAGGTTAACGAGGATCGCGCCGAACCCGATCGGCAAAAGGAGCGTCGGCTCCATATCCTTTTTTATAGCGAGATAAATGAGCACAGCACCGATAAGCCACATAATAACGTGCTTGTAGCTAAGCTCGGTGAAGCTCGCAAGTAAAGATTCAAAAAATTGCATAGAAACGTCCTTTCAGTGAAGTAGGCGTAGCGAATGCCGAATGCAAAAACGGTCATAACGAAAAAATAAGACCTTTATTATGGCAGTTCCATAATAAAAGTCTCGCTAATTAAGGCATAAGCGGGGTGAAACCACCCGTATTGACGCATATTGCCGCGACTAGTCGTAAGCTACTCCCTTTTATCAAGCATAATGATACACCAAAACAAAAAATAAGTCAATAATTTTTAAAAATTTTTTGAAAAACCTATTGACAATTAGTCGAAAATAAGTATAATAGTTTTTGGAATTAGAACTATTCTAATTCTAAAAAACAATGCGGTATAAATACAAAGATAAAAGGGAAGTTCGTCCGCAGACGTGTCGCGGTAAAAAGATGAGTTGGGTTAATAAAGCCGAACGATAGTGTATATAATATATATTGAAAGAAAAATTGATGCAGCGGACGAAAGAAAGGAAAAAAGATGACAAAGCAACGTGAGTTGGTTATGCGGATAATCCATAATTCCGAGGAGCATCTCTCGGCGCAAGAGATATTTTTCGAGGCGAAGGCGTTGTTGCCGTCGATCTCGATGGCAACGGTATATAATTCGCTCCAATATTTGTGTGAAGCGAAGTTGATCCGAAAGCTCTCCGTCGAGGATGGCGTTGATAAATACGATAAAAGCTGTGTTCCGCACGCGCATCTCGTGTGTAAGGAATGTAAACGGCTGACCGATGTCGACAGCAACGGGCTCGGCGAGATGTTAAGCAACTTCTTGAAGGTAAATGCGCTCGCCTACAGCCTCAACGTAGAATACGTTTGCGAAGATTGCGCGAAAAAAATATCTTGACTTAATAAATAAAAATGTTTATAATATAATCACAACCATAAGGAGAAAACGAAAATGGAACTTAAAGGCACAAAAACAGAAAAAAATCTTTGGACTGCGTTTGCAGGCGAATCCCAAGCAAGAAACAAATACACTTATTTTGCATCTGTAGCTAAAAAAGAAGGCTATGAACAAATCGCCGCTATTTTTGAAGCAACTGCTAACAACGAAAAAGAACACGCAAAGCTTTGGTTCAAAGCGCTCGGCGAGCTTGGTGATACAGCTCAAAACCTCCTCGCTGCTGCTGAAGGCGAAAACTACGAATGAAGTCGGATCGTAGCCATGTCGTTCTGTGGGCCAAGGAG
>JAZRTU010000087.1:0-8353 GCA_045652185.1 Eubacteriales bacterium
CTTGTTATGGGTCACTTCTCTCGCATCGGTAAGGTCAATATTATGCCTACATCGAGCACACTCAAGCTCTTCCGTGAACTCGGACTTGTGTTGTTCTTGGTTGGTGCAGGTATTCCCGGTGGCGCGGAATTCGTTGAAAACTTCGACGTAATGTATTTTGTTTCCGGCATCATTATGACACTTGTACCGCTTGTTGTTGGTTTCTTGTTTGCAAAATACGTTCTTAAACTCAGCCTTCTCAACAATTTAGGCTCAATTACAGGTGGTATGACAAGTACCCCTGCTCTCGGAACACTTATCGGTGTTGCGGGGACAGAAGACGTTGCAGCTGGTTATGCAGCAACGTACCCGATAGCACTCATCGCTGTCGTTCTCGTATCGCAATTTTTAATAATCTTATTCTAACTTAAAATCCTTCTCCGCCCAAACGGGCGGAGAAGCGTAATAAAAAAGGAGTTGCAAAATGGATAAAAAAGCAGTTTCAAAACAAACGTTGCAACGCCTTCCGCTCTATCTCAATTTTCTAAAGCAAAGAGACCCTCTCTCCAATGTATCTGCAACTATCATCGCACAAGCGCTGAGCCTAAACGACGTACAAGTCCGAAAGGACCTCGCATCGATAAGCTCGCGCGGACGTCCCAAAATAGGATATGTAACAAAAGAGCTTATATATGATATAGAACAGTTCCTCGGCTATGATAACACACAAAACGCTGTGATCGTCGGTGCAGGAAACCTCGGCAGAGCATTGTTGTCGTATGACGGATTTGCGGAGCAGGGACTTGATATAGTGGCGGCTTTTGATATGGATAATAACAAATTGGGAGAGATGATCAACGGAAAACAGGTAATGGATATCAGCAAACTCGATAACCTTTGCCGTCGAATGAAGATACGACTTGGTATCATCACCGTACCGGCATTTGCTGCTCAAGAAGTTTGTGACAAACTCGTTAAAGCGGGAGTGCTTGGAATATGGAATTTCTCACCCGTCCACTTGAATGTACCTGACAACGTATTGGTACAAAACGAAAATATGGCTTTTTCACTTGCAATGCTTTCGAAGCATCTCGGTGAAAAGCTGACTGACACACAAGAATAACGACATTAAAGAAAGGCACGAAAAATGAAAATTACAATATGTATAGGAAGCTCATGCCACGTTAAAGGCTCACGCCAAGTTCTTGAAAGACTTCAAACTCTTATCGCTGAAAATAAGATCGGCGATAAAGTAGAGCTTTCGGGAACGTTTTGCGTCGGTCAATGCCAAAAAGGAGTTTGCGTTCTCATAGACGAGGAAGTATACTCTGTTTCACCGGATACAGTTGATGAATTTTTCAACAAATCCGTTCTTCCCAATTTGAAATAATATAAACTAAGATCAGGAGAAGCAAAATGGCTGAATTTCTGAGATTAAAAAAATCAAACTGTAAAAACTGTTATAAATGTATTCGTCATTGCCCTGTAAAATCAATTCGATTTTCCGCAGGTCAAGCGAATATAGTTGGAAATGAATGTATCCTTTGCGGACAATGCTTCGTTGTTTGTCCTCAAAACGCAAAAGAGATCGCTGATGGAACAGAAAGCGTAAAGGTGCTTTTGATGTCGGGCGAACCTGTCATTGCAAGTGTTGCACCGTCATTTGTCGCAAATTACGATGGTATTGGTATTCGCGCACTCGAAAAAGCGCTCAAAAAGCTCGGATTTTTTATGGCTGAAGAGACCGCTGTTGGCGCAACGATAGTTAAAAATGAGTATCAACGAATTCTCCATGAAGAAAAACCGTCGATACTTATTGCATCTTGTTGTCATTCCGCTAACTTGCTCATACAAAAGCATTTTCCTGACACACTTCCTTTCCTTGCACCTGTAGTATCGCCGATGCAAGCGCATTGTCTTGACATCAAAAAACGCTATCCGAACGCAAAAACTGTGTTTATCGGTCCATGTGTTGCTAAAAAAGATGAGGCTGATTACTATAAAGGTATAACGGATGCCGTTTTGACTTTCGAAGAGTTGTCAAAATGGTTTGACCGCGAGGGTATTACACTCGAATCCGAACAAGAAAATATTGAAGAGAGCAAAGCGAGACTCTTCCCGACTTCAGGCGGTGTCTTAAAAACGATGGACGTTCGTGAAGAAGGTTATACATATATCGCTGTTGACGGCGTTGAAAACTGTATCGCAGCATTGGAGGATATCCGTGCAGGCCGCGTTTCGAATTGCTTTATTGAAATGTCCGTATGCGCAGGAAGCTGTATTGGTGGTCCCGTTATGGAAAAATATCACCGTTCACCGCTCAGCAATACGATCGCAGTCAACGAATATGCCGGAACAAAGGATTTCCTTGTGCCCGAAGTTCCGAAGAAAGAGCTTCAAAAGGATCTGACCCAAATTCTCAGCAAAGCGGCTGTACCGACAGAGATGGAAATAATGTCGATACTTCGCAAAATGGGTAAAACAAGAAAAGAAGACGAGCTCAACTGTGGTTGCTGTGGTTATGATACTTGCCGCAAAAAAGCAGTTGCTATCTTCCAAGGAAAAGCCGATATGACGATGTGTCTGCCTTTCTTGAAGGATAAAGCGGAAAGCTTCTCGGATAATATCATCAACAATACTCCGAACGGAATTCTCGTTCTGAACGAGGACTTTGAGGTTCAACAGATCAACAAAGCGGCTTGCCGAATTATGAATATCAGAAGCGCAAGCGATGTCCTCGGTGAACAAGTAATTCGTATTATGGACCCGAAGGACTTTATGGATGTTAAGAATACCGGAATGAGCATTCGTGACAGACGTACATATCTTGCAGAATATAAAAAATACGTTGATGAAACAATTATTTATGACCATGAGTTCAAGGTTATAATGTGTATCATGCGTGACGTTACCGAACAGGTCGATGCGCAAGAGCGCAAAGAAAATATGAACAGAAAAACAGCGGAGATCGCTGATAAGGTAGTCGATAAGCAGATGCGTATCGTTCAAGAAATCGCTCTTCTTCTCGGCGAAACGGCTGCAGAGACAAAAATCGCTCTCACTAAATTGAAGGAGAGTATGACTGATGAATGATCTTTGCGCCGATATCGGATATCGTAGTTTGTTCAAATACGGTGAGCAGCTTTGCGGTGACCACGTTGAGATAGTAAATCAAGGTGATAATTCATCGGTAATCGTTCTTGCCGATGGACTTGGAAGCGGTGTTAAAGCGAATATTTTGTCGAGCCTTACCGCAAAGATAATCTCAACGATGATGGCAGAGAATCTGAAAATAGAGGATTGTGTTTCTGCAATCGCGCAAACGCTTCCTGTATGTTCCGTTAGAGGGGTTGCGTATTCCACCTTCACGATAATGAGAATTATTAATAACGAAGAGGCGGAAATATTTCAATATGATAACCCCCATGTCATTTTGCTTCGTGATGGAACAAACTTAGAGATCCCGAAAACACAAATCAATATTGACGGAAAAACAATATACCGTTCAAGAATAAAATTGCAAGAAAATGATATCTTCATTTTGATGAGCGACGGTGCAATACACGCAGGTGTCGGAATAACTCACAACTTTGGTTGGGAACGCCCCGATATCATATCATATATGGAAACGTTTTATAGCGTTGGGTTTACCGCAAAAACGTTGACGACGATATTGCTTGATGAATGTTATCGTCTTTATGGCGGAATGCCGGGAGATGATACGACTGTATGTACCGTTAGAATAAGAAAAAGAGAACCGATGAGCCTTATGATCGGACCGCCTTCGAACAGCAACGACTGTGATAAAATGATGTCGCTTTTCTTCTCAAAGGAAGGAAAACATATCGTTTGCGGAGGTACTACGTCATCAATAGCGGCGAAATATCTCGGCAAAAAGTTAGTTCCGGTTCTCGATTATCCGGACCCCGATGTACCTCCGATAGCATCTGTTGAAGGCATCGACCTTGTAACAGAGGGTATTATAACAATTAATAAAGTTCTTGAGTATGCGAAAGACCATATTGGCGAGAACGAACAATATTCGAAATGGAGTTGCGGGCGCGATGGCGCATCGAAAATATCAAGACTTCTTTTCGAGGAAGCGACCGACATAAACTTCTTCGTCGGCAGAGCAGTTAACCCGGCTCACCAAAACCCTGATCTACCGATCAGCTTCAACATTAAAATGAGACTTGTCGATGAGCTTGCAGAGTGTTTGACAAAGATGGGCAAAAGGATCAAGGTTAGCTATTTCTAAAATAAAAAAAAGGAATACAGTAAAATGGGCAATATCAGAAAATTTGATACAAAAGTACAACATTTGAAATACAAGGTTCTCCGCGAGGTTGCAAGACTCGCTTGGAACGACACACTTTTGGAGAACGTGACAGAGATCCCGAAAATGATCGCACCGGGTAAAACCCCGACGATGAGATGCTGCGTATATAAAGAACGCGCGATCCTCGGCGAACGTGTAAGACTCGCAATGAGCCGTAAAAAGACGGCAAAAAATATCATTGAAGTAATCGACATCGCGTGTGACGAGTGTCCCGTTGGCGGATATGAGGTCTCTGATTCGTGTAGAGGCTGTATCGCGCATAGATGTGAAGACGTTTGTAAACGTGGCGCGATAACCTTCGATCACCAACAAAAAGCACACATCGATAAATCAAAATGTGTTGAGTGCGGACTTTGCGCAAAGGTCTGCCCCTATAGCGCGATCAGAAACCACAAACGTCCTTGCGAAAACGCTTGTAAGATCAAAGCGATCTCGATGAGTGAAACGAAAGCGGCGTGTATCGATGAAAACAAGTGTATCTCTTGCGGTGCTTGTGTATATCAATGTCCGTTCGGCGCCATTACAGACCGTTCGTTCATCCTCGATACTATTGATATAATCAAAAACAGTAACGGAAACAAGAATTACCGTGTATATGCGGTGGTAGCGCCTTCTATTTCGAGCCAATTTCAATATGCTAAGCTTGGTCAGGTTATCACCGGTATTAAAGAGCTTGGATTCCATACAGTGGTTGAAGCAGCACTGGGCGCGGATATGGTAGCATTCAAAGAAGCACGCGAGCTCGCAGAAAAAGGATTTTTGACCTCATCGTGCTGTCCTGCATTCGTTGAATATATTAAAAAGCAATTCCCGACAATGAAAGATCACGTTTCTCATAACCTCTCTCCGATGGCGGCGATTGCTCAATATATTAAAGGCACCGATCCGAATAGCCAAGTGGTATTTATCGGTCCGTGTACAGCGAAGAAAGCTGAACAAATGTGGGATACTGTTTCTCCGTTCGTTGATAGTGTATTAACGTTTGAAGAGCTTCAAGCATTGTTTGATAGCAAAGGTGTAGATATCACAACACTCGGCGAAGGTGTACTTGATAACGCATCCTATTATGGACGTATCTTTGCACGTTGCGGCGGTCTTTCCGACGCAGTCGTTCAGTCACTCAAGGAGCAAAATATTGACTTCCAAGTAAGAGCGATCTCCTGTGACGGTATCGAAGCTTGCCGTGTTGCGCTTTTGAAGGCATCTAAAAACATTGGCACCGAAAACTTCATTGAAGGTATGGCTTGTGTCGGCGGATGTATCGGCGGAGCAGGATGTCTCACCCACGGTGAGAAAAATAAAGCAGAGGTTGATAAATACGGTATGGAAGCATACGAAAAAACGATCACCGATGCGATCGGAATACTCGATATGAAATAAAACAAAAATCGTTGAGGTTTTCCTCAACGATTTTTTTATTAGATGTATTTTAGTTAATTTGCATTTAAATAGTTACAAAAGATAACGTTTGGATACAAGTTGGCAATAAAATGTGTTATAATATACTTATAGTAGAACTATAAAAAGATAGGGGTGGGAATGTGGCAAGAATTCTTATTGTTGAGGATGAAAAAGCGATCAACGATCTTGTAAAATTCAATCTCGAGTTGGTTGGTCACGAGTGCTTTCAGGTGTTTGATGGTGAAACGGGACTTAGCGAAGCGCTAAAACTCAAATATGACTTGATCATACTTGATGTGATGCTCCCGAGACTGTCAGGCTTTGAGATAATGGAATATATAGATGCGACACCCGTTATATTTGTCACAGCAAAATCAACCCCCGAGGATAAGATAAAAGGCTTGCGTCTTGGCGCAGATGATTATATCACAAAGCCCTTTAATATAGTTGAGCTTGTAGAACGGGTAAAGGCAGTGCTTCGCAGAACCAAAACCGACACAAATCATTTTGAGTTTGACGAAATACGTATTGAGTTTAATAATCGCCGTGTGTATAAACGCGGGAAAGAGATATTTTTGAAGCCACGGGAATTTGATCTGCTTGAGGTGTTAGTCAACAACCGCAATCTTGCGCTCTCCCGCGAGAAGCTTTTGCAACTTGTATGGGAGTTCGATTATGAAGGAGATACCCGAACTGTTGACGTCCATGTTCAGAGATTGCGTCAAAAGCTTGGAATTTCAAATAGGATTCAAACGGTGTATAAAATGGGTTATAGATTTGAGATATGAAAATGAGATTTTGGAAAAAAACCTACATATTTACTTTGGTGCTGTTTTTGATCTGCTTGAACGTCGGTATTCTTTCGCTCACGGTTTACACCTATCAGAAGAATGTTGAAGCAACCGAAACGGCAGTTGCAGCAGAGCAATACTACGTTGCCATGTCATTTGAGCGTGATTACGCTGATATGATCGAGTCGAGCTCCTACAACAGTCCTTCGATATTGATGCAATCTTTTGTGATATATTACTCAAACAAGGGGTTGTTGCTCGCTTTTGAAGAAAACGACGAGATAATATATTCCAATTTCAAAAATGAATATAATATAGAAAAAAACACGTTGATGCATACCGATTTTGACAACAAACGCCACGTTTTGATTTCATCTGAAATTTGTGACGGCAAGTATGAAATGATATTTGCAAAAAATGTCGAAGCTCTTGACATGGAGCTTCGGTCGTTGATGGTGACTTATTCGGTTACGGCAATCGGCGTTTCGCTTTTCCTTGCAGTATGTCTTTATTTCATTTTGAGAAAACTCTCCGAACCACTCGAAAAGCTCCGTAAGACCACAAAGGTCATAGAAGCAGGAGATTTTTCAATCACAGCAGAAGAAAAAGGTAACGACGAGTTTACGCTTCTTGCAAAGAGCTTCAATGCAATGCTTGGAAAGATCAACGAGCAGATGGCGGCATTGGAGTATGAAGCGGAAGCTAAGATGATAGAAGCCGAGAGAAAACAGATGCTCGTTGATAATATGGCTCATGAACTACGTACACCGCTTACAAGCATTCAAGGATATGCGGAATATATCGAAAAAGCAAACACAACCGAAGAACGGAAATTGATCGCGGCTAAGTATATTATGTCTGAATCCGAACGCCTTCAAAAAATTTCCGAAATACTCCTTGATGGAGCTTTTATACGCGAGAATTCAATTGACATGACTGATGTTGACCTCAAAGGGGTTCTTAGAGATGTCTGTGAAAAGCTCCAAATGAGAGCCGAAAAAGCCGAGGTGGAGGTCATCAACGATGCCGCACCTATAATAGTTAAAGGAAACGAGACGCTTCTCTCGATGCTGTTCTATAACCTCATCGAAAATTCGATAAAGGCTTGCTCTGTCGGCGGGGTGGTGAAGATATCTTGTATAGATGGACAAGTGGTCATCATGGATAACGGGAAAGGAATGACAAAAGAACAGCTTTTGCATATAACAGAGCCATTTTATCGAACCGATAAATCACGTTCCCGTGCCGAAGGTGGCGCAGGTCTTGGACTTGCACTTTGCAAACAGATCGTACAAACTCACGGTGCTGAGTTGAGATTTGAGTCTGAGTTGGGGATAGGTACAAAAACATTTGTCACTTTTACAAGTTGGCAATAAGTCGGATATAAGTCAGATATATTTTTTCGTTACAATGTATCCATAAAGAAGGTTGACACCTTCAAAAAGAAAGGATGGTATGTAAATATGAAAAGCAACGTTAAGTTTTTGTTAAGCGTAACGACTATACTTCTCCTGTCTTCGTTCATTCTTGTTGGGTGCATGAGGGCAATATCTTCTGACAACGGGGAAGCGAAGTCGTATAATTTTGATATGCTGAGCAGAGAAGACCTCATCGGCAGTATTGAGGACGACAATCCTATCGATCAAGTTTCCTTGAAATCAAAGTTCCAAGCAATGTATGAGATCAGCGAGGATGGTAAAACAATCACTGTAATTTCCAAAGACTACCTCAGCAAGTACTGGTATAGCAACTACGAAAAAGAAGTAATAAAGTCCTTAACTACAGAAGAGGTATACTTCATCATTCAGGATTCCATTCGAATTTATGAAGAGTATGACGAGGT
>JAZRTU010000088.1:0-2317 GCA_045652185.1 Eubacteriales bacterium
AGTATATGATGTTTTTATATATAATTTTACAACAAATTACATATTTTTTATATTTTTAAAGGAGCTATATAACTTATGGATATGTTATTTAACCTTCCGCAAGTTGACCCTAACGTTGACTACAACAAGCACAATGAAGAGGTTAAACAGGTTTGGGATTCTTTTCATGCGGGTGATCCCATTCGCGTTCCGATGATCTTGGGTGTTAACCCTCGTGTACTTCTTTGCAATCCTATGTACAACCCTAAAGGAATATCCTTTGAGGAATATTGGAACGATCCCGACGTAATGCTTCGCGTTCAGCTTGAATTTGCATATTATCGCGATCATTTTCTTTTCTACGATCACTATATGGGACTTCCCAATGAATGGTGGATCGGTGTTGACCCGCAAAACTTCGGCGAAGCGGCTTGGCTCGGCGCTCCTTTGAAATTTATTCCTTGGGACACGCCCGATACTACCGTTCCGCTCAACGATGACAACAGAGAGATGCTTTTTGAAAAAGGCATTCCCGATCCGTTTAGCGGTGTTATGGGACGTATTCGTGATTATTATGAATATTTCAACAACGGCAAGCATACGTTTATGGGACGTCCCGTTAAAGCGGGAGGCGGTATGCTCGGTACTGACGGACCGATGACTATTGCTTGTAGTTTACGCGGTGCGACGGAATTTTGCATTGAGCTTTATGAGGACCCCGATTATGCGATGCAGCTTCTTGAATTTATCACCGAAGCGACCATTCAACGTATTCGTGCTTGGCGCAAATATTATGGGCTCGGTACTCCCGATGCGATGTATATTGCTGACGACAGTATTGCGCTTCTTTCTGTCAGAGATTATGAAAGATTCATTCTTCCCTTCCACAAGAAAATCATCAGCGAGCTTACGACAGGAAATGGTTCAAACCAAATTCACCTTTGCGGTGATGCCACGAGACATTTCAAGACGATTCGCGACGAGCTTAACGTTCGTTATTTTGACACAGGATTCCCCGTTAAACACGGTGAGCTTTGCAAGGAGCTCGGTGACGGCGTGATCATCAACGGCGGACCGAAGGTTGATATTTTGAAGGACGGGTCTGCCGAAGACATTGCAAACGAGACAAAGAGAATTCTCGACGAGGTGAAGCCCGTTTCAAAATCATTCGTTATACGCGATGCAAACAACGTTGCGCCCGGTACATCGCCCGAAAACATTCAAGTGATGTTTGACACGGTTAAGAAATACGGTGTATATAAAAAATAACGAATGGGTAGAATTTTGACCGAACGGAAAATAGGTTCAATTAAATAATTATATTCAATTCCCTCGGCGGTTTTATCCGTCGAGGGATCGTTTTACAATAATATATTGGTTCCGCTACAAGCCACGGCGACTTGCAAGGGGCAAAAAAAGATTGAAAATTCGGCGAATCTTTAAAAAAAATTACATATTTTCAATAATTTTGTTAAATTTTTGTTAAAATTTTAAATTTTTTACCAAATTAATATTGAAAAAACAAATTATATGTGATAAAATGTGACATGTATATTTATCTTTTTAAATCGATTTGCCGATATCTTTCTTTTGCAATCGGTTGGTTTCAGAACAGCGCATCAGTTTGCGGGAAATGAGGTTATATTAATGGCTAAAGAAAACAAAAACACTTCGCAAAAGGTGTTGACTATTGTTGGAATCATTATTTGTGCTTTATTGGCGCCGATCTTGATCGTTAACGTTACACTTATTGCAAAGAGTTATATAAACAAAGAGGAGGTTCCGAACTTTGCGGGTTATATGCCGCTTATCGTTTATACCGACTCTATGTATCCCGAGATTGAGAAGGGTGACCTTATTATTTGTCAGACTATTGATGCTTCCGAAATTAAGGTTGACGACGTTATTTCGTTTTTTGATCCTGCAGGAAACGGCACGAGCGTTTTAACCCACAGAGTTATTGAGATCAAGAACGAGGACGGAAAGCTCTCGTTTATCACAAAGGGTGATTTCAACAACGTTGAGGATAAAGATCCCGCGCCCGCAGAAAATTTGGTCGGTATTTACAGATCGAGAATTCCCGCAGCAGGAAACGTTGCGCTCTTTATGCAATCAACGACAGGTCTTGTCGTTTGCGTTGTACTCCCCATAGTTCTTTTGGTCGGATATGATATTATCCGCCGTCGTATTTACGAAAAAGGAAAGCAAAGCGACACGGATGCACTTCTTGCTGAGCTTCAAGCTCTCAAAGCCGAGAAAGCGGCTAAGGAGCAACAGGCGGCTGAGCAAAAGACTGAAGTGAGCGAGGATACGACAGAAAATTGAGTATATTCTTCCT
>JAZRTU010000089.1:0-11000 GCA_045652185.1 Eubacteriales bacterium
CTCACTACCGACGTATGTCGAGATATTGACAGCAAACGGGCCGGGAGTGCTTTCGCTGACGGCGATGAAGTCGATTATCGACTCGGTGGTCATCCAATTATGTGTGACGACCTCTTCTTTAATAAACGGGAGCATTGCATAGCCACCGCCAAAGGTGAAAAGTCCGATCTTGAAGAAGGTCAAAAACAATTCGAGAAAGATCATTTTTTCGACCTCCTTTTTATTATGTAGGAGCTGATGAGCCCAAAGAGCGCACAGCCGATTATTACATACAAAACACTAATATCAAATATAGCCACTGCGACGAACGAAAGAGCCATTACGGTATATGCAACGGCGTTCTTTTGGGACTTTTTATACATCAGCCAAAGTGCTTTCGTTATTAATGCGAGGACACCTGCGCGGATGCCGAAGAATGCGTACTGCACCGCTTTGATATCTTGAAACTCACGCAACACGAAGCTTATCAAATAGATTATCAAAAACGAAGGCAAGATAACGCCGAGAGTGGCACACATTGCGCCGAGCACGCCTGCGACACGGTAGCCGACGAACGTTGCGGAGTTGATAGCTATCGGACCCGGTGTTGATTCTGCTATTGCGATTATTTCGAGAATATCGTCGTCGGTTATCCATTTTTTCGTTTCGACGGTCTCCTTTTGGATCAGCGGTATCATCGCATAACCGCCGCCAAAGGTGAACGCGCCGATTCTCGCGAAAACGAGAAAAAGTTCAAGAAGCTTCATTCTTTACTCCTTAGTGGCAACCGCAGCCGCAACCGCAGCCGCCTGAACTGCAATCATGGTCGCCACACGAATGGTCGGCACCATGGTGGTTACAGGTTGCAGTCGTGTTATAGGAAAGTTTCCCCGAAAGGAGCGCGTTTACTGCCTCGTCAGCATCGCCGCTAACTCCCGAAAATACCAATATTCTTGCTTCGGCAAGTGCGTTTATTGCACCGCCGCCAATACCGCCGCATATAAGCGCGGTGACTTTATTAGCATTCAAATACTCAGCGAGCGCGCTATGACCGCTTACGTCGGGTGTAACGACTGCAGAGGATGCGACCTCTCCGCCGATGATATCATAAATTTTGAATTGTTCGGAATGACCGAAATGATCGAAAACGTTTCCGTTTTCAAAAGTTACTGCTATTTTCATTATTACTCCTTATTTGACCTATTTGGTCAATCTATATTATACACGATATATTGTTTTTTTCAAGTACAAAAACAGAAAAGGGATGAAATTCATCCCTTTTTATCAATATGATTTTTCAACTCCGTCTATTATAAGCGAGGTAATATATTTTGCAGGATTACCGAAATAATCGTGGGTGAGTTTTTCGCCCGCTACTACGAAGTTTTCTATTGTGATATTTTCTATTGGAGTGTTATTCGTTCCGTAGATATAGCTTCTTGTTCCTGCGGGAGTTTTCGCAGTGACGTTCTTTATCGTTATATTCTTTATTGATTTTCCCAGCTTTTCACCATAGTCATCGGAAAACCTGAAGTTGAGGAATCTTCCGTTTGTCATTCGCTCGATACGGATATCCTCCCAAGTGATATTTTCAAAAACGGCGCTGTCGGAGCAGGTCAAGGACATCACTCCACGATAGAAGTCGCTTCCCTCATTAGATTCGAGGATATCTATATTTTTAAAGAGGATATTCGAGAATTTGTTTTCGTGGTCTGCGTTCTTCGCTTCGGGACCGACGAGCATATTATGGGCGCAATCTGCCCAAAGGATGCTGTTTTGCATTGTTATATTGGTGCAATCACGATTGTTCCACGCTTTTAAGGAGATATTATCGTCGTAGTTGCGGATGAATGCGCCATCGATGAGGACGTCGCTCGATCCGACGATATCAAATCCGTCGCTATTGAAGTTATAGCAGATCTGCTTCATATCGAGTATTTTCACGTTTTTACATTTATCGATAACGCAGGTCCACGTTGACGCGTCACGGACGATTATTCCGTCGATGAGGACATCGTTGCAATAAGTTATATCGAGCATTCTTTTTCTTGCGCCGTCCATTTCGTGCGGTATCTTCGAGCCGTCGAGGATGCCGTGGCCGGTTATTACGATACCGTCGGCACTGTTGGCTACAACGTTACCATATACGACAGCACCTGCGGCGATATAGAGCACCTCGCCTTTAACAAGCTTTATTTCGCCCGCGTCATGAACGCCCGGTCCGTAATATTTGACTATCGGCGAATCCTCCTTCGGAGTGCGTTCGTCATATTCGTTGGCATAGACAAAGAGGTTATGGTAGATATCACCGTCGAATTCGATCGACAGCTTCACGGGCTTTGTGAGCACTACGGTGAGCGTTCCGTCCTTATATTCACTCTCGACACCTGCACTCTCGGGAAGCACCTTTGCCGACATTTTTTCTTCGTTCGGCGTTACGGTCAGATATACAGGAGACGAAAAATCATAGTCAAAATAGCAAAACGCCATTTCCTCGGTTATTACGTTTTCGAGCCCGTTTCTGCCTGTTGCGACCTTTGCGCTGTAGCAATCAACTGTCTTCTTTTCGGGATCCTTTTCGGTGGAAACGGTTACGAGGTAGGTCTCGTTTTTCGTTTCGCCCTCGGGGAGCTCATATATTACGGGAGCGGTCATTCCTTTATCCTCCTCGGTCGATTCTTCTTTTGAAACGTCGGAAGTTTCATTTTCCGACACGTTTACGCTAATCTCATCACTCGTTTCGGTATTTGGGTTACACGCACAGACAACGAGAAGCATCGAAAAAAGCAAAATTAGTGACAATATTTTTTTCATGATCTACTCCAAAAGATATTTTTTTCATTTTACAACGAAGCGGCGCGTTTGTCAACAGAAATTGTTTTTCAGTATTGACAAATATACGTATATACTTTATAATGAAAACAGAATAAGAAAGCGAGGTACGGACCAATGGGACAGTTAGATTTTGAACAAGAAGATATGACTACCCTTGCGGGAGTATCCTTTTAAACAACCATTAGCGCATCACCGCAGGGGTAGAACACCCCTGCGGTTTTTTATTTTATCAAAAGGAGAGTGTTTTTATGAAAAAATTAAAATTAATCATCACATTTATCTTGCTTATATCACTCTTTCTCGGTGTTGTTGCTTGCACACCCGATGAGGAAAGCAAGGCGGAAAGCACCGGTGATGTGAGTGTGACCACGTCGGACGAGGTGAGTGAGGAGGAAAGCGAAGAAGAAATAATCGAGGTGTCGGGGGATTTTGAAACTATAGGGGATTTTACTAATTATTGCGACGAGCTTTTTTCGATTGAGCCACCATATCCTTCACAGAAAAATGATGAATATTCTTTTCTTCTTGATGGTTTTAGAGAGGCTTGGCCATACCACACCGAAAACAGAGACACCTTGACTTTAAAAGCAATAAGAGATGACGGACGTGAGCTGAAGGTTATAGTTATTCCATTGACTACGCAAGAAGAATATTCAGCTGCATTTGAAAAACGTTATCCCGATTATGAATCTGTTTCTGATTCTTATGTAAGTTGGATGGGGGGCAGAATAAGATCAATCAGAGTATTAAAAGCATTTGCTGAGCCCCTTATTGAAAAATTTGAAAAAGTAAATCCGCTTCCAAAAGAAAATTGCTATACTGATATAGATCAAGTGTTTCATTTTATTACCGGAAATAATAAAGATCATAGTCATACACTCCGAATTCTTGCCTATGTTAATTCCGATGAGATCGCACAATTAGAAAAATTGCCTATGGTTGATTATGTCGGTAGCATCGGTTCATTTTTTTCTTACCATCCTACTTGGTGCGTTTGGACACAATGTGTATATACTAATTTTTAGTTGTTAAATAAATGAAATGGAGTTATGAATTATGAAAAAATTAACGATTTTTTCTATAGTATTTATTTTGGTGATTAACAGTATTATATCTACTGGAGCTACAAACTTTGACCATAGTAAAAGTAAAATTTCAGATGAGGTTTGGAATTCTGCTGTTAATGAGGAAGGGAAAAGATTAGTCTATATATCGCGAGTAGGCGTTGAAGATGAAAAAATTGAAAATAAATTTTATGAAACCTTTGGATACTCAACTAAAAAATACGAGAATGAATTGATATATAATGAATATACTCTTCCCGAAATAGAGAAAAGGGTATCGGAGAAATATGGAAAAGTATTCTCAAAAAGTAAACCTCTTGGAAACAAGATATTCGATGACAATATTACAATTCTTCAATATGAAGAAGCCGAAGAGTATAATCAATTTATTCTTGATAAAAGAAAAATCATCAGTGAAGAATTTACAAACGACAACAAATGTTTTATTGATCGCAATTCATTGGATAATGATTCCGTATTATACGAAGGCATATTTACAGGCTCAATAATAATGTATGCTTCCGATGAAGAAATAAAAAACATTTCGAAAGATCAAAGCGTCGTTTTTATTGAACCGTGGGAAGAAGTCAATATACAAAAAGCCTCAAGTAACGCCGTACCTCAAATAGGAGCTGATTCATTGACCGGAACAAGCAGTACCAATTATAACTACGGAAATGGTTTCAAAGGAACAGGAGTTAAAATCGGTATTATTGAAGTCGATAGAGAATTTGACGAAAACTGTCCTCAATTAAGTTCAAAGGTTGGTGAAAATCTTTTTTATGTTGAAAATCATTATAATGATGGAACAGAAGTTGTACCAAGCGGAGATAAGATTCACGCAACGCGTGTCACCACGATAATATGTGGTCAAAAATGTGTTGTCAATGGTGAAGCATATGAAGGTATTGTACCAAATGCAACAGTTTACGTTACCTCAAATAATTATGAAAATAGTGATGCTTCAACTTTGCTTAATGCTATAAATATGCTTGTCGGAACATATGGAGTAAGCGTAATTAATCATAGCGGGGGAGGTTATATAGGAGGATACTACGCTTCCTTAGATAAAGAGGTGGATGCAATTTGTTATCAAACGAACGTTACTTTTGTTGTTGCGGCAGGAAATATAAAACTAAAAAACGAAAATGTGTTGCATTGGGGGCACGCTGTTTCTAGCCCCGCTAAAGGATACAATGTTATATCCGTTGGAAATATTGTAACAACTCAGTCGAATCATCAACCAATAAACGGACAATATGCAGTACATCAAGAGTCCTTTTTTGAGGAATCTCAATATATGACAAACAAGCCTGATTTAGTAGCGCCGGGGACGAATATATATTATGTAGATTCACCGGGACATTTAAATAATGATCCTAACGCCAGCACAGGGAACAGCTTTTCTGCCCCAATGGTAACAGGTGTTGTGGCTCAATTACATCAAGCTGTTCCAACGCTGAAAAGCAACCCGACCAGAACAAAAGCTCTAATTCTTGCAGGTGCTGATCCGACATTAATTTCAACTGTAGGAAATGATGCGGTAGGTTCAAACGGATTAGTGCGAGAAAAAAGTGGGCTTGGAATGTTGAATGCAATCAACTCTGTAAATGCAGCTTTAGAAGGCAACTACGGTTCAACAACATATAATCTAAGAGCCACAAGCGGAAATATGCAATACTATTCGGGGGACGCTGTTCAAGTCGGAAAACAATATTTACGAGCAGGGGAGAAAGTCAGAGTTGTATTGACATTCGATAAACCTGAAACTTGGTTGCTTGTTGATGAAAACTACAACAACAACGTTGACTTATTCTTATATGGTCCGAACGGAAATATCGTATCAAGCTCTGTAACTCCTGTTGACAGCACGGGTGCTCCCGATGTTGCGAACAATGTTGAGGTACTTGAATTTACTGCTACAACTGCCGGAGAGTACATAATCAAAGCAAAGCTGATCACGTATAACGGCGCACCGGGAACAATCACATTGAACGTCGCGGTAGCATGGACGACAACACACAATCATATTTACAGTGATCACTATGTCCAACGACCGATGTATCCCGCACATTATGCTTACTGTATATGCGGTAAATGTATTGAAGAAAATCACACCTTCATCTCCGGTCCCGTCGGAACGTATTGTCAAAAATGCAGCTACATATACTCATACAACTAAATATTCGCCATGCGAAACGCTCCTTCGGGGGCGTGTTTTATTTTATATATAATTAGAGGAAAATTTTTCTTTAGTACTTGAATTGTGTGGGGTTTTATTGTATAATAATATGAATACATATAAATGGAAAAATTTGTTTTGCGTTCCCCTGCGCAATTATTACATATTGGGGAGAAAGGACACCTCTTCTCCGAGGTCAAGGGTTAGTTTATGGAAATCAAACAACTTGAAAAAAAGGTTTTTGGTGACAAAAAGCCTACTGTACTTACAATAGTTATGGACGGTGTGGGATTCGCGCCCGAAAACGAAGGCAACGCTATCTATCTTGCAAACACACCTACTTTAGACAAGCTTTACAGCCAATATCCGACGCTCAAGCTTCAAGCGCACGGTGTTGCCGTTGGTCTTCCCAGCGACGACGACATGGGCAACTCCGAGGTTGGTCACAATGCGCTCGGCGCAGGTCAGGTTTTCGCACAAGGTGCGAAGCTCGTTTCCGGTGCTATTGAATCGGGCAAGATGTTCGAGGGCGACAGCTGGAAGGCTATTGTTTCCAACGTTAAGGAAAAAGATTCGACACTTCATTTTCTCGGACTTTTCTCAGACGGTAACGTTCACTCACACATCGACCACCTTACTGCTATGATCAAAAGAGCTAAAGAAGAGGGTGTCAAAAAAGTTCGCATTCATATTCTCCTCGACGGTCGTGACGTTGGTGAAACAAGTGCGCTCGAATACGTTGAGCCGTTCGAAGAATTTCTTGCATCGTTGCGCGACGACAGCTTTGACGTTATGATCGCAAGCGGCGGCGGAAGAATGACCATCACTATGGACCGTTACGAAGCTAACTGGAAGATGGTTGAAGAGGGCTGGAAGACACACGTACTCGGTATCGGAAGACAATTCTGCTGTGCAAAATGTGCTATTGAAGCATACCGTGCCGAAAGCGGAGTTATCGACCAAGACCTCCCTGCTTTCGTTATTGCGAAGGACGAAAAGCCCGTTGGTCCTATTGTTGACGGCGACAGCGTTGTTTTCTTCAACTTCCGCGGAGACCGTTCCATTGAGATCTCCAAGGCGTTCGAGGACGAAAATTTCACAAAATTTGACAGAAAGAAGCTCGACGTTGTTTATGCAGGTATGCTCGAATATGACGGCGACGCTCACATTCCTTCAAGATATCTCGTAAGCCCGCCCGAGATCACTTCCACCATGGGTGAGTATCTCGCGACTGCAGGCATTAATCAGCTCGCTATTTCCGAGACACAAAAATACGGTCACGTTACATATTTCTGGAACGGTAACAAGAGCGGTAAATTCTCCGAAGAACTCGAAGAATACATTGAAATTCCTTCTGACGTAGTTCCTTTCGAACAACGTCCGTGGATGAAATGTGCTGAAATTACCGACGTTCTCATCGAAAAGCTCCGTTCGGGCAAATATGAGTTCCTTCGTGTGAACTTCCCCAACGGTGACATGGTCGGTCACACAGGCGACATCAACGCGACAAGAATTTCGATGGAAGCGCTTGATATTTGTCTTGCTCGTATTCTCAAAGCCGTTGACGAAGTTGGTGCTATTGCACTCATCACGGCTGATCACGGTAACGCTGACGAGATGCTCGAGATGGACAAGAAGACGGGCAAACCGAAGAACAAGGCGAAGACGAGCCACACACTCAATCCTGTTCCCTGCGTATTCTATGACAACAACTACACCGACAAATACGACGTTATCGATGGCAAATACGGTCTTGCTAACGTTGCTGCTACCGTACTCACACTTCTCGGATTTGAAGCTCCGGAGTTCTGGGAAAAGAGCATGATCAATTTGAAATAACTTTTTACCTTTTTCGAGGTGTCGGGCGCCGACACCTCGAGGAAAAGGTTTTTTGGGGTATAATTAATAATGTTACGTTCACTGCTTTCTAATTTTGAGCTTTCACAAGCTATTATTCTTTTTTTACTGATGCTTCCCGTAACCGTTTTATCGCTTTCGGTACATGAGGTTTGTCACGGATACGCTGCATACAAGATGGGAGATCCCACTGCAAAGATGATGGGCAGACTCACGCTTGACCCGAAGAAGCATCTCGATCCTATTGGGTTTTTATGTATGATATTTTTTGGGTTCGGTTGGGCGAAGCCTGTTCCCGTTAACCCACGTAATTTTGACAACTACAAAAAAGGAATTCGGTTCGTCAGTATTGCCGGTCCGCTCTCTAACTTTACTTTGATGTTTATTGCGATACTGCTTTACCGTATTTTTGTTCAGATATTTCTTCCCGAGTTAGCGACTTACAGCTTGATCGAGGTCGGCGGATTTCTCCTTATGCTTGTCTCTCGCCCTGACGTGCTCGCGGAATACACTTCGCTTACCAATGCGCTTATTTCGATATTCTTCTACTTTTTTGCCATTGGTAATGCAGGTCTTTGCGTTTTCAACTTGATACCCATTCCGCCACTGGACGGTTCGAAGCTGTTTTTGACACTTCTTCCGCAAAAAGCACAAATATTTTTCGTTAAAAACGAACGGATACTCAGCATGATACTTCTTTTTGCGGTTGCATTCGGGCTTCTCAGCGGACCGCTTTCTACGTTTATTACACTTATAGTCACACTCGTTGACAAATTGTTTTTACTTATTCCTATTTTTGGTTAAATTGTTTTTGAGGTTTTTATGGCATTGAACTTAAAGATCGAGCAATACGAAGGTCCGCTTGACCTTTTGCTCGCACTTATTACAAAGCACAAGATCGACATTTTTGATATTCCTATTTCAGAGATCTGTCGTCAATATATGGATCATCTCGAGTCGATGAAGCGCTACAACATGGAGATCAGTGCCGAGTTTATCTATATGGCGTCAGAGCTTATGCTCATCAAATCGAGGATGCTTCTCCCGAAGCCCGAGGAGGCAGAGGACCCGAGAAAAGAGTTGGTCGATGCGCTTCTCGAACACCAACGCGCGCAACAAGCTGCTCAATTTTTCAAGGAAAGGGCGGAGATATATTACGACAGATTCGTTAAGTCGCCCGAGGAGCTTGATCTTCCCTATGAAAGAAAGCACGACGTTGAGCTTCTTATTGAGGCGTTCAAGAGCATTTCTGAACGCATAAAATTCAAGAAAGAGCCTGATGACGAATTATTCGTTAAGCTTTCGACGGAAAGATGGTATACTGTTGAGGAAAAAAACGTTGCCACGATGCGTTTTCTTTACAGACGAAAAAAGGCGGAATTTTCAGAGCTTTTTTCCGATCTTCATTCCAGAAACGAGCTTTGCGCTGTGTTTTTATCGATTTTGGAGCTATTGAAGGCTAACAGACTTAACATTGAGAAGAAGGACGACAAAATATTTTTGTCGCTTAACAAGACACACAAAAGAGATATTACCGAAGGGGATCTGACATGACACCAGAAAAGTTACCTGCAGCCATCGAGGCGGTATTATTTGCCTCCGGTGCGCCGCTTGAGAAAGAAAGAATAAAGAGTATCTTTCAATCGAGCGACGAAGAGCTTGCGGCTGCTATTGATATATTGAGAAACAAATACAACGGAATTGATTGCGGTATTATGCTCATCGAGGTTGAGAATGCATATCAGCTCTGTACAAAATCAGAGTTTTCCGAGCAAATAAAGCAAGCATTGGAGATGAGAAAGGTTCCTCCTCTATCAAAAGCATCGCTTGAGGTACTTGCGATAACCGCATACAACCAGCCGGTTACGAGAAGCTTTATTGAGCAGGTCAGAGGAATCGACTCGGCATCGATCGTTAATTCCCTTTGTGACAAGGGGCTTATCGCCGAACGAGGTTATCTCGATGCGCCCGGACGTCCCGTTTTATTCTGCACTACGGATGCGTTTTTACGCTGCTTTGGACTTTCTTCTATTGACGAGTTACCCGAGACAGACGTATTATTCTCGTTACAAGCTCAAAAAACCATGAATGAGTTTTTTGAGGATAGTGAGGACGGCAGCTCGGAAACGGTGGAAGAGTAATGTGGTGGCTATACGTTCTTTTGGCGTGTTTTGCTATTTATCTTATTTCCAACGTTCGCATCCGCTTTCTCGTTGGATATGAAGAAAAGCCGATCGTGATCTTAAAGATACTTTTTTTCAAGCTTGATCTTTTGAACAGAAAAAAGAAAGGCAAAAAAGTAAAAGGCGAAAAGGCAAAGAAAAAGCAAAAGAAAGAAAAGCCAACGGAAGAAAAGAAAGACGAAAAGCTTATTTCGTCACCCGCTAACGTAATAAAGCTTGTGCGCGAGGTAGCGCTCGGACTTCTGAAAAAGTTTTACGGACATTTGCGAGTTGATTCATTTCGGATCAACATTATCGTCGCTACTGACGACCCAAGTAAAACGGCTATCGTTTACGGTACCGTTTGCCCTGCGGTCTACTCATTCGTTGAAGCTTTATACAACCACAAGGGTAAAAAAGGCGGTGAATTTTCGGCAAACGTTTCACCCGATTTTACACTTCAAAAAACACACTTTGATATATTTATTCATTTATCAATAACCATACGTCAACTTTTGAGCTGTCTTATTTCAGGCGGCTTGGGGTTTGCAAAATACTATGCTGACAAAAACAAGGAAAAGGAAGGATTTGAAAATGGAAGAAATGCCGATGAAAAAAATGATTGAAGCAGCGCTTGAGAACATCAAGAAGGTTGCTGACGCTAACACTGTTATTGGTACTCCTATAACGTTGCCCGACGGAGTGAGTATCATTCCTTTCTCGAAAGTTTCCGTTGGATTTGCTTCGGGCGGTAGTGATCTTGAAGCAAAAAGCGAAAACACAAAGGGGCCGAAATTTGCAGGCGGTAACGGCGCGGGACTTGCGGTTACTCCGCTCGGATTTATCGTTGTTGCAGGTGGTGACGTCAGAGTAATCGACCTCAACACACCGACATCGTTTTTGAACAACACTCCCGATGAT
>JAZRTU010000090.1:0-4961 GCA_045652185.1 Eubacteriales bacterium
CGAGAAGTGTCTATTCTATGTATTCATGTCACATTGAATATAATTTCAAAAAGCAAGGTGATGCGTTGGAGCTTTGCAATCTTGAAGATACTTATTTTATATATCCCCAAAATCACGATAATATCGTAACAAAAATACACTTTGCAACAGAGGAGCTCTATAAATTGAATGCAGCAACTCGAACAAATTCTTCGAGACAACGCCGAAGCGAACAGCGTGAAGAAATAAAAAAATGATATTCGGGTTTTTAATTGAATTTAGGGTAGATTTTTAGTTGATTTTTTTGTATAATATATATAGTAGCGAAAGAACGATATAATTTTATATCGTTCTTTTTCAAAAGAAAGGAAAGTGTCAAAAATGAAACGTAATTTGAAGATGATACTCGCATCACTCTTTGTTGGGATTTTTGCCGCAACGGGACTTCTTATCCCTGCATTCGCAGACGACGGAGAATATAGCGGCCCTATCAGAGTGTTTGTGCTTGATGATGATAGCTTGAAGGATGAAAACAGCGCGCCTTATGACGTAAATTCGTTGAGATCTCTTTTCGAGAGCGCAGGTTTTTCTGTAACCGTTATCAATGCTGAGCAATTCGCTTGCTTCGATGACTTCAACGCAAATATTTGCGATGTGTTGATGCTCCCGTCGGGTGAGGCGTTCCCATATAAAGCGGCAGAAAATTTCAAACGCTACCTCGCTGACGGCGGAAAGCTTATAACAAGCGGCGGATATGCGTTTAAAAATACGATTTATTCTCCCGATGGTGGCGCATCTGTTGAAGGCGGTAAGTCTTTAGGTATCACAAGTGCGGCAAAGGGCGATAGCCATTCCGTGACTCATCGTTTGGGAAAAGATACGTTGAAGCCCGGCGAAAGCTATACTATCAGTTTTGACATAAAATACAGCAATATCGTTGCAGGAGGTGGCTTTGCACACGCTTCTACATATTTCTATGATTCAGGCAACAGTATGCTCTCGTGGAAGGACTTTATGACCTTGACGGAGGGCGAAAGTGATTGGAAAACGATAAGCCACACGTTTACGTTCCCCACTAATGCTAATACTGTTGCATTCAACCTTGGTTTTTATCTTGCGCAAGGTAAGGTCGAATATGATAACCTGACAGTTCGCTCGTCGAGCGGAGAGGTCGTTTATTCCGATGATTTCGAAAACGGCACAGGCGATTGGACTATCAATACGGGAAGCGCTTCCGCGGTCAGCGTTGGTACGGGTATAAGCCGCGGTGGCGATATGGCGATAGTGCTTGTTTCGGATTCGGCAAAAGCAAATGCATCGTTTTTGCTTGACAACGTTGGAAGCGGTGAGCTTGATATCGTGCTTGATGCCGCCTACAATGCAAACAGTAAGACGAGCGGAGCGTATATTGAGTTCTTCAAGGGCGGAAAGAGTGTTGAGAGAGTTGCCGTAAGCGAGGAAAAAACGGTTTGCGGACGTCATGTGCGCCACAAAACGATCAACCTTTCCGACTATTCCTTCGACGAAGTGAAGCTCGTTTTGGAGCTTGGCGGAAAAGGAAACGTATATTTTGACAATATATACATTACCGCAAATGGAAAAACAATTTTTGAAAACAAAGGCAGTCTTCAAAATGCAGAGATAAGCGCAGGAAACGGTGCAAGTGTTATAGTCGATAAGATCAATAACGAGCCTATCGGTCTTTCAACGATGGAGCCCAATTATATCGGCGACCTTTTGCTCTATCCCGATTATGCAGTACCGCTTTTCGATATCGAAACGAAATATGACGATGCGGTTAGAATTTCCGCAGCTGAAGGTCAGAGTATATTCGCTGATGGCGACCATATGACTGTGACGGGCGACGAGCGAATAAAAGGCTATTCCGCAATAACCGTGACGGGTAACTACCGCGGAAAATGGCAACCGCTTCTCTATGCATACGATGATATGGGACAACGTGTTGGAACTGTTGGCGCGATATTCAGAGTGTTCGTCCAACCGTCGAACCTCGGTGCGCTTGGCTTGATAAATACTTGGAAGGGCTACGAGGGAACCTCGATCGGATTTTTTGGTGTTAATAGCCATGACCTTTTCGCAGAGCCAAACACAACGTTGCGAGATGGACTTGTTGATCTTGTGAAAGCTCTTTGCAATTCGACGTATATCGCAAACGTTGACAACTACTATGATTGCTATCGTCAAGGCGAAGAGCCGCGAGTTATCGTGAACGTCGAAAATTGGTCGAACAAATCGATAACGCAAGACGTTGAAGTGATCATCAGAAGCGAGGATACGGGAGAAGTGGTGTTCAGCGGAACGAAAGAGGTCAAGGTCAGCGGAAACGGCAGACGTGCAGGTGCAGTCGTTTGGGAGAACGCAGGCGAATTTGCCGATGACTTCTACTACGTTGAGGCTGTTTTGAAAGATAAAGACGGCAACGTGCTTGACAAAATGAACAGCGGATTTGTCGTTTGGAACGACGAGGTCATTAAAAACGGACCTAATTACACATATAAAGACAACTATATCAATATAAAGAACCCCGACGGAACGGAAACGTCAGTTTTTGCGTCGGGTGTTGACGACGGCGCGAACCTGTTCATCAACGAGGACCAAACGCCGCTCGCGTGGCTCGAATCGTTCGAGCGCAGAGTTGATGCGGGAATGGTTATCTACGAAAACCTCCAACAATCTCCTGCATACGGCGACTTCGCGTTCTTGTTTGATAACGGAACACAATGGGAAAAACACCTCAGAACCGTTGACACAGTCGTATATCTCTCGCAACGTTACGGACAGATCTATATGATGGGACTCGCAATCGGTGCTAACACCGCAAAGGTCGAGGAGCTCGACGATATGTGTGAATACGTTTCGGAGTTCGCAGAACGATATAAGGATGTCGGAGGTATAATATATTATCTCAACGGCGACCTTGTTTGTGAACCGTCACAAGCAGCCAACGAGCAGTTCAAAGCATTTTTAAAGGACAAATATAAAACGGATGAAGCGTTCAAAAAGGCTTGGAAAAATACGAGCTATACGCTTGATACCGTAAAATATGATACTACATATAATTTTGGCGGAAACGGATGGACAGACGTAAAGGCTTATGACCAAAACCTTTTCAGAGCAGAGCTTGTGAAAAAATGGTCAACGGCTTTGAAGGCGTCTATTGATGCGAAAACCGGTGGAGATAGACTCGTGCTTTGCGAATATTGGGCGTATCCGTATTCGAGCGTTGACGTTGCCCATGTAATTGGTGAGCTCGGTTATTCAAACATCGGATTTTTCGATTCGATAGAAAAATTCGCGCAAACACTCGCGAACGCCGACCAACGTTGGCAAGGCAAATCGTTTGGTATCGGTGAAACGAATAAACGTACCCACCCCGGCTATAACGCAACTGCCTCCTATTATGCTTCGGCAACATATGAGGAAAGCCGCGCATATTTCTTCACAACGTATTACACCACATACGCTATGGGCGGTAACCACTATCAGCTCTGGTGCTTCAACGATGAATCGAAATATACGTTCTCGTGGGGTATGAATACGGGTGGAGAGCACGCGCCGAGAGACCTCTTCTATTGGATGAGAAACGCGAACTTTGTAACTAAATCGTCAACTCCGAAATACACAACACCCGAAATAGCCGTGATCACCCCCGATACGACACGTCTTGGAGGCTCGATAGGCGACTACGCGAACCATTACAGCGCGCTTAATGCGTTTGATGTCGCTCAACGTATGCTCGTTGATGGCATTTTGACACTCAACGAATGCAATTTTGCTATCCCCGACGGAATAAAGGTAATATATTATCCGATGAGCTACACGATGCCCGATGACGTATTTGAAAAATTGTCGTCTTGGGTAGAAAACGGCGGAGTTCTCTATATCTCGGGCGATTTCTCGTATGATATCACTCGCGACAGAACGAAAGAGGATAGATTGACCTCGCTTGCAGGAGTAAAGGTAACGAAAGTTAACTTCAAAGGTACGGATAAAACAAGTGCTTCTGTTAAATATTCCAACGGAACGTTTAACAGAACGGGTAACCCCAACGTTGATTTGGAACTTGTTAGCGCTGAAGCGCTCTATTCTACATCAAGCGGCACCCCCGTTATTACGAAGAATAAGCTCGGCGGCGGTTACGTTATCTATAGCGCCGACCCGATCGAGATGAACTGCAGCGAACAAACGATGGGCGCAGACATTGCGCTATACAAGAGTGTTCTTGAGCTGGCGGGCGTTAAGACCGCGGCTATAAAGACTAACAAGGCTGATGTTTTGAAATACTTCAAGCTTGCACTTGATGACGGTGGTTCATTCCACGAAATAATAAACACGTCAGACCAACCCGTTCGCGCTGAACAGACTATCGGTGAAAACAAATATTCGTTCAGCCTCTTGGCGAATTTTGCGGGATATATCCGCGCTAACGCCGAAAATGGTGTGACTGCATTAATGTATAACGGTATGATAGAGAGAAACGGCAGTATGCTCGTTGATAACGATTGTCTCGCGGTGATAATGTCACTTGACGGCCTCGATATCGAAAGCTCGAAATCACTCATCGTGCTTCCGCAAGCGGAAGGCGCGTTCGCATATCAAACGGCAACCGATTGGGAAGACGTAACCGTTATCAGCGGTCAAATATACGACCGTCAGTTCATCGGTGAGAAGACAGTCGATTTTGAATACAGTGATAAAGGCAGAATCAAGCTCAATATCACAGCGGAGGACGTTAATAAGATATTTATCATCACCTCGAAATCGAACACTGAAATAGCCGTTGCTGACACCTTGATGATAATGGCGGGCAGTAACGCAAAACTTCCGATACAAACCGAAACGTCGAACGACGATGACCTCGGCGGCAAGAGCTCACTCAAATGGCTCTATGTTGCACTCGGTGTTGTCGGCGCACTTGCTGTGGCAACGACAGCGCTCGTTCTCGGCAAAAAGAAAAAGAA
>JAZRTU010000091.1:0-4588 GCA_045652185.1 Eubacteriales bacterium
ACTTCCCGTCCTATGCGTTGGGAAGCGCCTACGGTGCTCAGATACTCGCGAAAATGAACGAAACAATAAACGTAAACGAGTGTCTCAAAAAAGGCGATTTCGAGAAAATAAACGAATGGAACCGCGAAAACATTTGGAAATTCGGTTGCCTCTATAAACCGGGCGAATTGCTCGAAAAAATACTTGGAGTGGAATTCGATCCGAATTACTATACCGATTATCTTGAGAAAAAATATACCGAACTCTATAAAATTGATTAAGATATGTAAAAAAGATTATAAATTTGATAAATTTGTGAAAAAAACCATCAAAAAATGACATAAAGAATGCATAATTCGGTTGACTTTTTATAGTCAAAATGGTATAATTACAAATAATTAAAATGTATAAATAATATAATTCACTATTTATACCCTTTTTGTTTAATTGATTGTTTGTTTGACAACATGGAATGCAATGTTGTGTTGAATTGTATTCCTGCTTGCCAAACTGCAATATAAAAAAATTTTCAAGGAGAAAAAACAATGAAAAAGTTAGTTGCACTTATTCTTGCAGCAATTACACTTCTCGCTCTCGTTTCTTGTGGACCCAAGATCGAGGGAGGTGGATCGTTCGTTGACCCCTACGGAACAATCGAAAACTACGATGAAAAATCCGGTAAGATCTACGACGAAGTATTGGGCGACTTTTTGACAGCCTACAATGCAGCAAAAGAAGCTAAAACTGTTTCCGAAAGATTTGCTCTCATGGCTATCGCTGAAGCAAAACTTCTCGAATCCGGTGTATTGCTTCCTTCTACCGCTAACGGCGGTAACTACGCTATCTCCAGAGTAGCTCCGTACACAGCTACAAGCGCTCTTTGGGGTAACGACAGCTATAGATACCACAACGTTATCATAGCTACAGAACCGATCACAGCTGAGCACAGAAACGAAATGAAAGCTAAATGGGCTGAGCTTAAAGGTACTGGCACATACGAAGAGTTTGTAAAAACTTATCTCACAGAAAAAGGTTACACACTCAAAGACACTTACACACTCACCTATTCTTCCGACCCGAAGAACTGGGACGTTCTCGCAACATCCAGAGCTGCTGACTCCGAAGCACTCGTAAACACATACGACGGACTCTATGAGTACGATTCCGAAAACGTTCTTCAACCCGCTCTCGCTACAAGCTATGAGAAGGTTGTTAACGAAGACGGTACAGTAACATACACATTCAAGATTCGTCAAGGCATCAAATGGGTTACATCTCAAGGCGAAGCAGTTGCAGACGTAAAAGCTGACGACTTCGTAGCTGGTATGCAACACATGATGGACGCTTGCGGCGGTCTCGAATACCTCGTTCAAGGTCTCATCGTTAACGCATCTGAATACATCGATGGCGATATCACAGACTTCTCAAAAGTTGGTGTAAAAGCTGTTGACGACGAAACACTCGTTTACACTCTTACAAACGATGCTACATACTTCATGACAATGCTCGGTTACGGCGTATTCGCTCCTATGAGCAGAGAATACTACGAATCTCAAGGCGGTAAATTCGGTGCTGACTATAAAGCAGACGCTGAAGATTACACATACGGTAAATCCAAAGATAACATTGCTTACTGCGGACCGTACAGAATCACAAACGCTACAGCTAACAATACAATCGTATTCGAAGCTAACGAATCCTACTGGAACAAAGACAACATCACTATAAAGAAGATCACATGGCTCTTCAACGATGGTAAAGATGCTTTGAAAGCATACAACGATATGAAAGCCGGCACAATCGACGGTTGCGGTCTTAACTCTAGTGCTCTCGAGCAAGCTAAGAAAGACAACCTCTTCGATACACTCGCTTACATTTCTTCTACAGATGCTACAGCATTCTGCTCTTTCTACAACGTAAACCGTGGTATTTTCCACAACTTCAACGATGAAACACTCGTTGTTTCTCCTCAAACACCCGCTGAAGCTAACCGTACATTGGCAGCTATGCGTAACCAAAACTTCCGTCTCGCGCTTTCCTTCGCACTTGACAGAGGCGCATACAATGCACAAACAGTTGGCGAAGAGCTCAAACTCACATCTCTTATCAACACATACACACCCGGTAACTTCGTATCTCTCGAAGAAGATGTAACAGTTAAGATCAATGGTAAAGACACTACATTCGCTAAAGGCACATACTATGGTGCGATCATTCAAGCTCAACTCGACGCTGACAAAGTGCCGATCAAAGCTTGGGATCCCACAGCTGAAAGTGGCGTAGGTTCTTCCGCTGGTTACGATGGATGGTTCAACGTAGACAACGCAAAAGAATACCTCAAGAAAGCTATCAAAGAGCTTGAAAAGGTTGGCGTAGCTGTTTCCGCTGAATACCCGATCCAAATCGACCTTCCTTACTTCGCAGGTTCTGAAGCTTACTCTCAAAGAGCTCAAGCTTACAAGAAGTGCTTCGAAGATGCTTTTGAAGGTAAAGTTGTTCTTAACCTCGTAACATGTAACTCTTCTGATGAATGGTACTATGCTGGTTACTATCCGGAAATCGGTTCCGACGGTAACTACGACATCTGTGACTTGTCCGGTTGGGGTCCTGACTACGGTGATCCTCAAACATACCTTGACACAATGTTGCCTGAATACGCTGGTTACATGGTTAAGATGCTCGGTATCTATTAATTTTAAATTAATTAATAATTAATATCGAAATTAACTAAAAGTATAAATGGGGAGGCGGATGAGCTATGCCCACCCCCCTATCGTGATAATTAATGAGAGAAAAATTGCTATGACGAAATATTTATTGAGCCGATTAGTTCGTGGATTGTGTTCGATACTTATCGTTATTGCTATCGTAATGGTGTTGATCTATTCTTGCCTCGATAAAATGATGATCTTCAAATTAGATAGCAACTGGACGAAAATGAAAAGTAATGCCAAAATATCCTACCAAATGCAACAGTGGGAAAAATATGGCTACCTCGACTACATTCCCTATTCAGATTGGTTGAAAGAGCTCTTAAAATCGGGAGAGATCGACCAAGCAACATACGACCGTGTCGTAAAATTCGGTGATACCGCAAGAGACGACGATTCTGAGGTCGCAACCTATATCCAAAAATTTAAAGAATATTATGAATCAAAAGGCTACGAATTCGAAAGAAAAGATGCCGACAAATTAAAGAAAAAATATAAAGACGGTGGCGCACCGCTCGTATATGTCTATCGAAATACTCCCGTTTGGGTTCGTATGTGGGACTATTTGGGCGATCTGTTCACTATTGATAACGTCAACTATGTCAAAGATGATGTAGCTGACAGAGGAATTTACCTCGAAATGTATGACCCGGCCTATGGCGGCGAAAAGTTTTCTCCCGCTATAATGGGTAACGGAACAAGACATAAATACCTTGTGTATTTTGATGATCAGTTCCCCTATATCCACCAAAATCTTTTTCAAATACGTCTTGGTTCCTCCTATACGATCCAAAAGGATGTTGACGTGTTCAATATTATGACTGATACCCAAGGCTCGTTTGCTACTTCTACTGTAACGTACCCAAGTGGCGTTGTTAAAGAGTCCGCGGATAACCTCCATTCTTTGACGTATGTTTCAGGTTCGTTCGAAAAAGGAACGATTATTATAAAAGATTGTTATATTGACGACTACACGAATGTATCAACCTATAAAAACGGAATGTCCCAAATGGGCTATTCGTTCGTGATTGGTATCATCTCCGTGTTAATGGCATATATTTTAGCTATCCCGCTCGGCACAATAATGGCGCTGAAGAAGGATAAGTTTATAGATAAGCTCGGAACGTTCTATATCGTATTCATTATGGCTGTTCCGTCACTTGCCTACATCTTCCTGTTTAAAGCAGTAGGTAGCAGACTCGGTCTGCCCGGAACCTTTGATATGGAAAGACCGACTTGGTTGATGTACGTTCTTCCGATCATCTCGCTTGCTTTGCCGTCGGTTGCAAACTTGATGAAATGGTTGCGTAGATATATGATTGACCAAATGAATTCAGATTACGTAAAATTCGCAAGAGCAGGAGGACTTTCCGAAGGCGAGATCTTCTCGAAGCACGTCCTCAAGAACGCGATCATCCCGATAGTACACGGTATCCCCGGAAGCATTCTTGGAGCAATGACCGGTGCGATCATCACAGAAAGTGTATACGTTGTTCCCGGTGTTGGTAAGCTATTAACAACGGCTATCAACCAATACGATAACGGTGTAATCGTTGGTATGACTCTGTTCTATGCTCTCCTCTCAGTAGTATCGATAATCCTCGGCGACTTGTTGATGTCAATGCTTGACCCGAGAATTTCGTTCACGACGAAAGGAAGGAAATAAAATGGAAGAAAAATTGATATCTCTCGAAGAATTGAATATGTCCGAGGACGAGCTTTTCGCTCGTGTAGATAACGACACACTCTCTTCCGAGAAGATCACCGCACCGAGATATTCCTATTGGCAATCGGTATTCCGCGTGTTCTTCAAAAAGAAGATCAATATCGTCATCCTCGTCCTCCTCGCTGTCATTATCGCATTCACCTATATTTACCCATTGGTAATCGGATATAAC
>JAZRTU010000092.1:0-5326 GCA_045652185.1 Eubacteriales bacterium
TTCGGGCATCCAGCATTTTACAACGACAGATCGGGATTATATTCCATTAACAAAAAAGAGATTATAGAAGAATTACATAATCTCAAATTTACACCTATAGAAACAGGCTATATTGGAAATAATGATCATTCTGATTTCTACTTTTTTGATAAGGTAGATATGTTCGGTGACGGTGAATACACCATGAAGATAAGTGGGGTAAAATCAAGGTATGACCTCACCGACGAGGAAAAGGCACTTTTGGGGATAGAATAACCATTATATAACATTAAAAAGACGGCAATAATTTGCCGTCTTTTTTTGTTCGTGAAATTTGGTCGCCATAAGGCGACGGCTTGGCTGAAAATGGTTGCAGAGCCAAAACATATCTTGGCTGTCGCTTCTTGGAGGCTCCGCCCTCCACCCGCGAACTTTTGAAAAAGTTCGATCAAAACTTTTAATTCTATGGTGATGTAACTGTTTCGAGCTGATCAAGTCATCCCCACAATTAAAGTTTTTTGGGGAGAGTTTGAGAACACTTTTTTCGAAAAAAGGGGTTCTCATAATAAAAAATAAAATTTAGCGTTTTTGGATCGTACGAGCTTTAACGAACTCGCGCGCGGTACAATACAGCACGGAGCAGGCAGGTACGCTGAATAGCATTCCGATAAGTCCGAACGAGTTACCGCCGATAGTTACTGCCAACAAAACCCAGATACCCGGTAATCCGACCGATTTGCCGACCACCTTCGGATAGATGAGGTTGCCCTCGATCTGTTGTAATACGATTATGAACACAACGAACCAAACAGCTTTCATCGGGTCTTCAAGAAGGATCAATACAGCGCCGACCGCTGTTCCGAAGAACGCACCGAACACAGGGATGAGCGCGGTGAACGCGACGAGCACCGAGATTATTCCTGCGTATGGCATCCTGAATATGAGCATTCCGATAAAGCAAAGCACACCGATTATTACCGCTTCGATGAGCTGTCCGTTGACGAAGCGCGAGAGCGTGTCGTTGCAAAGCGATGCGAAGTCGATGATCTTTTTCGAACGCGATTCGGGCAGAAGCGCTTTTATAACCGTTTTCGATTGGTTTATGAGCTTTTCCTTTCCCGCTAAAAGATATACCGAAAAGACGAGCCCAAGCACAAAATTGACGATACCGCTGAGTATCTGCGAGGTGATATTGACTGTCTTGTCGAGGAATTGGCTGCCGTAGTTGGTTAAAAAAGTGTTGAGTATTTTTCCGAGTTCGGTCGTGTTGATGCTTATTTCAGGTAGATCAATGTTGTAATGATCTGCCCAATCGGCAAATGTCATATACCAGCCGTTGATCGTTTGCGCGTAGCTTGGGAGCTTGTCGGCAAATTTTTTGACGGTGTTCATCAGCTCGGGGATGAGCATAAAGAACACTGCGAAGATTATCCCGATAACAACGAGTATCGCGAGCACAAGGCATACCGCGCGGCGAAGCTTCGGGAGCTTGTTCTTCCTTTTTCTAAAGGTGAAATTCCAAAGACGCTCCAGCGGGTTCATCGCCGTATTTACAATGTACGCAACAACGATACCTATCGTGAACGGCGTTATTATCGACATAAGGTAGTAAAACGTGTTTTTGACCGTCCCGAAATGTGTAAACACCCAGCATAAAACAACGGTAAACGTGATAATAAGCAATATTGACTTCAAAAGCTTCTTCGAAAGCGGGATGACGATTTTTTCGTCTTCGTTTTTTACCGTTTCGGGAATTATAATGTCTTTATTTTGTTCGGTTTGTTTAGTCTTTTTTTCTTTCATCTTTACCCTTTTTAACTATATTTTACGTTCGAAGCTCAAATATTCTGTGCCTCTGAACGTCAAAACTCCTTCGTCACCCTCGACGAGAAGCCCATATTCCGTGTCGTAAACGCCAAGCTCGAGTCTGTCACCGCTTTCAAACTCGAATGTGGCAAAATATTTTGTATAACCGTGGTGATGATGATTGGTAGTGTGAGTTCCGCCGTGCACCTGCATCCGCTTCGCAACCACCTTTGCATTAACGCTGATCCTCGGTGAGTTCTTGTTCTTTTGTTTTCTTGATATCTCATTTATGATGTTATAGAAAATGAGCCCGAACACCGCAAAGAACATCAAGAAAAATATAACGATAAATCCATCCATAATTTAACCTCCCTATTGATTCTTCATTAAAGTATAAAATACAAGTGTTAAAACACTCGGTATTGCCGCGAAAAGCGGACTTGTATTCCCGCCCGACGTTGCGACCGTTATGACACCCGCCACTGTCAATAGCATCGAAGCAATCGTCAAGCAAAGAAATAGCTTTTTCATCGTTAATACACCGTCCTTTATGGGATATTTTAACATACACTATTGTCGATGTCAAGCGAGTGAAAAAGATAATTTGGCGAAAAATAAGCTCGAAAGGAGATGAATTTGATGAAAAAAAGAAAACGAAATCACCATCCGAGCGAGGATGCGATGTTTAAAATACCGCCCGCCTCTGCGAACGACTTCACCGGATTTGTCCAACAGATGCCGCTCAACAGTGAAATCGCGGAGGAATATTCGCATCTTTTCGACGTTCCCGTCGAGGACAGCGAAAAAAAGAGCAAAAAAAGTCGCTTTAGTTCGTTACAAGATTAACAAAATTGTTGAAATAGCATAGAATATATGATATAATAAAAGATGACAAATTATACAAACGTTTGTCATCCTTTTACATTTTACGATTTTTCTTTAAATAAATTGATTGGAGAGCAATATGGGAAAACGAATTCTTATGGGTAATAACGCGATTGCATTCGGCGCGCTTGCAGCAGGAGTGAACGTTGTTTGCGGTTACCCCGGAACACCTTCTACAGAGATATTGGAAACTGTCGCAGAGCATAAAGACAGCTCCGTTTACGTCGAATGGTCGGCGAACGGAAAAACTGCGCTCGAGGTTGCCGCCGGCGCCTCTCTTGCCGGTGGGCGTAGCTTGGTTGCTTTAAAACAGTCGGGTATCAACGATGCTTCCGATTCCGTTTTGACACTCGCGTATATGGGGGTCAAGGGCGGAATGGTCATCATATCTGCCGATGATGCGGGTCCCCTTGCTTCGCATACGGAGCAAGACACACGCTCGTTTGCTGCACTCTCGAAAATTCCCGTGTTCGATCCGTCTACACCTGAGGAGGCGTACGAGATGGTCGGCGAGGCGTTTCGCATTTCCGAATTGTATGGAACTCCCGTCATCCTTCGCCCGACGACGCGCGTTTGTCTCGGAAAGAGCGCCGTTTATGTCAGAAGACGAGTTTCCCACGTTCCTTCGGGATTCGAAAAAGACCCGAAAAAGTGGGTTCCATATCCGAAAAATGCATATATCAATCATATAAAAATAGAAAAACGCAACCAAATCCTTTCCGACGTGTTCTCGGAGTTAAAATATAATGCAATTAGTGGCAGAGGAAAGATAGGCGTTGCAGTCAGCGGTATCAGTTGCGGCTACGTTAAAGAAGCGCTGGAAGGCGTTACTAACGTTCGCGTATTCTCGGTCGGAACACCGTATCCGTTTCCCGAGAAAAAGGCGCTTGAGTTTTTACGCTCCGTTAAAAAGGTGCTTGTCATCGAAGAGCTTGATCCTGTTGTTGAACGTGAGTTGACCTACATATGCGGAAAATACGGACTCAAAAAACAGATCAGCGGAAAGCTTGACGGTTATACACCCATTGCAGGCGAATATACACCGAGCATCGTTAAAGCCGCTATTGATAAATTTGTTGATGGCATCGAGACTTTGCCGGCACAAACTGATGAAACGCTCCCCGAGCTTCCCGTGCGCACACCGACTCTTTGCGCAGGCTGTCCGCACCGTGCATCGTTGTATGCGGTCAAGCAAGCGTTGAAGGGAAGAAGATACGTTTGCGGCGGAGACGTTGGATGTTCGCTCCTCGGTAGTGCCGC
Source organism: Eubacteriales bacterium (assembly GCA_045652185.1). Classification (GTDB taxonomy): domain Bacteria; phylum Bacillota; class Clostridia; order Oscillospirales; family CAG-382; genus UMGS1307. The sequence goes on from JAZRTU010000092.1 coordinate 3,931, forward strand.
TCCGCTTGAGATGATCGACACTTGTCTTTCGCTCGGCGCGGGTATCACCATTTCGCAGGGAATACATAGAATTGAACCCGACACTCTCAACATTGCGTTTATGGGCGACTCATCGTTCTTTGCAACGGGCTTTTCGGGCATCGTAAACGCGACACATAACGAGGCTGATGTCCTCGTGTGCATACTTGATAACTCGGCATCGGCGCTAACAGGTCAGCAACCTCACGCAGGTTCGGGGATGACGATGATGGGCAACGACAAGAGCGGTATTGATATCGAAACGGTGCTTCGTGCGCTCGGGTTGTCCTACGTTAAAACTATCGACCCGATGATGCTCGATGATGCTATCGATGCAGTACGCGCGGCGGCTGACGTTAAGGGTGTACGTGCTATCGTGTTTAAATCGCCTTGCGCGGCAATAGCGAAACCGACGAAAAAATTCTATGTAAGCGGTAGTTGTGTTGCATGTAAAAAATGTATTCGTGAGCTTGGATGCCCCGCGATCTTGATATATGACGACGTCGTTCGTATTGACAGTAGCATTTGTAACGGTTGCGGACTCTGCGCGCAGATCTGCCAGATCCATACCATTAAAGAATATATCTGATAGAAGCGAAAGGAGAAGAATAGTATGAAAACCAACTGTTTATTGTGCGGAGTTGGCGGTCAGGGTACCGTTTTGGCATCAAACCTTATCGCAACAGCGGCGCTTTATCAGAAAATGGAGGTCAGAGCAAGTGATACTATCGGCATGGCGCAACGCGGCGGCAGTGTCGTCAGCCATATCAGATACGGCAAGAAGATCCATTCTTCGCTCATCTCGGAGGGTGAGGCTGACGTTATTATCGCATTTGAGCCTGCGGAAGCGGTCAGATATTTGCACTATCTCAAAGAAGGCGGAACTGTAATCGTATGTACTCGTCCCGTCATTCCCGTTGCTTCAGCGCTTGCGCATAGTTATGAAACGAACGTGTTGCTCCATTATCTCCACGAGAACGCATCCAATGTGATCGAGGTTGATATGAAAAGGGAAAGCAACAGAAATATAAACATAAAGCTTTTAGCGACGGCGGTAAGCTCGGGCGTGCTCGGCTTAACGGCAGAAAGTCTCCGTTACGCAGTGGAAAAGCAAATGCCCGAAAAAGGCAGAAAAGCAGCGCTTCATCTTCTTGACGAATTTTTTGGTGCATAAAATTGGTTTAGTTGATAAAGTGGCTTTTCGAGTACCAAACAGCTACATAACCAAAGAATTTGCAGTTTGGTCAAACTTTTCAAAGGAATACGACAAAAAAAGGACTCATACGGTGTCTGCGATAGAGCAGTATAACCTAACAAACAGGAAAAAGGATAGAGAAATTTCACTTTCTCTATCCTTTTTTTAACAAGCACTGCATTT
>JAZRTU010000093.1:0-2334 GCA_045652185.1 Eubacteriales bacterium
TGTTTCCACCAACAAAAGGGCTATGTATTCGAGTTGACCACAATTTGACCAGTTTTATTTTGGTTTACTTACGCTGACGAGGCAGACCAGTTTTGACCACAATTTTGACCAGTTCCAGCGATGTAACGCACGGAATTATCGAAATTATCGGAGGAAAAACAGCCTAAAAAGCGTAAAAATCGGGCTAAAAAGAGCATTTCCCAAGCAAAATAAAGTAATTTTGCTTTTTGGGACCATCAGGCCGCAGGTTCAAGTCCTGTCACTCCGACCAAATTTGCGGATTCGTCCGCATACGAAAGCCGCAAAGTAAGGGATACTTTGCGGCTTTTTAAACTAAGGAGAACATTATGAAACTTTCTAAACATCAAAAAGAAATAATTAAAAAAATCATAGCTGGTGAAGTTTTTGATATTCAATCATATTTACGTGTTTTTAACAAATGTCACACTGAAAAATATGATATGGACTCTTTAAAAGCAGCTTTTGATCTTTCTGAAGAAGGCAAAACTTACAAGGTTATTAAAGAAGGTTACTCGATATTTGAAAAAAGCCAAGGGCAGATCGCTGGCATATCCATGCCATTTTCACATGTTCGCTTGAATATTCCTGAAAACGAATATGAACTCAAGCCGGCAACTTTCGTTGATAACGCACCAACTATAAAATGTACTTATGATGAAAAAGAGTACGAGTTTGATTTTTGCAAAGGCGTTGATGTAATAAGCTGTTTCGACGATGTACTCGAATTTTTAACTTTATGGTACTACTTGAAACAAGAAGGTCTTGTGCTGGAAGTCAACAAGCCTCTATTAGATACTGATATAGGTCTTTTTTTAAAAAAAATCGATAAAGAAAAGTCTCAAAAAAAGCCTGAAATTGAAATTACTTATGAAGGAAAAAAATATACCCCAATCGGAACATGCGATGTAGAATTAACCGCCCCAAAACGTTTTGCATGTGAATACAGTACTGTAACATGGGAGCTTGACCAAGAAAATTTACTCATTTGCAAAGACTATTTTGGAAAGAAAATTGTTCGAACGAGTGCTTTGATTACATATGCAACCAAAAAATTCAAGACTAAAGAACAGGTATCACAAGATAATAATTTTCGTGTTGCTTTAATCGCACTTTTTATATCAGTGCTTTCTATTGTTATGAGTAATATCATACCACTGTTTCAAAAACAACCTTCTGATTATTTAGAAGATATATCGCAACAACTTGTTGTAATTGAAAGTCACTTATCAAATCTTGAAGAAACTGTGCAAAATCAGTCCCATTCAATGGAATCAGAAGTAGAAGAAATTTTACTTTCTATTGAAAACATTAAATCAACGATACAAAACTATCAAAACGAAAACACAAGTCCCAACTTTGAGGCTATACTGCAACAGCTTGAAGAAATAAAACAATCACTATCCAAAACCGAACCATAAAATTCACTTTTCTTTGTTTACTGCACACCAATCATTGAGGGCGCCTTAGTCGGCGCCCTCGTTTTGTTTTGCTTTTTCTTGTGCGATCTCCGCTTTCTTTTCGGCGATCATTTCGGCGAGTTTGGCTTCGCATTGGTCGCGGGTTTCGGCGTAAACGTTGAACTTCTTACGCTTACCGTTTGGCAGGCGCGGATAGAAGCTGCCTTCCCAGAGGTGATCGTTGATCTGATACACGCATCCGGTGCCCGACTTGCGAATCTTTCTCGGGACGGGCTCGGGATGGGGCTCCGTGGGCTCGTACGTTGCGTTTACGGGCATGTTTGTGCTTGTCGCGGGTGTTTGCTTGATCTCTGGCATCTGCGCGTCCGTACCGCCGATCTTGCGGTCGATGTTCACCGCCGCCTGCATCTGCATCGTGTCGGTCATATGGCTGTAGATATCAAGGGTGGTCGCGGCAGACACGTGACCGATGGTTGCCGACAAGGTTTTGACGTCCATTCCGTTTTCCAGCGCCATGGTTGCGAAGGTATGGCGCAGATCGTGGAAGCGGACACGTTTACAGCCTGCACGGCGAAGGATCCGGCCGAGGATATCGCTCGTTCCCGTGGGATACCTGGGCGAATCGGAGTTTTGCGGTGACGGGAACATCCATCTTGAATCCACCGTTTGCTTATAGCTTTTCAGCACCTCCACAAGCGACGGCGGAAGCACGATGGTGCGGACCGACGATTTCGTTTTCGGCACGGAGATCTCAAGCTTGCCGTTCACGGCGCACACCTGACGAGAGATGTGAAGCTCGCCCGTGCGGAAGTTGAGGTCATCCCACTGCAGTCCGAGCATTTCCCCTCGGCGCATCCCCGTGCCGAGCTCCAGAAGGAAGAATTCATAGAAGCCG
>JAZRTU010000094.1:0-6375 GCA_045652185.1 Eubacteriales bacterium
CCAAAAATAAACTTTGCGGTTCTTGAAATGTTGCTGATGTACCGGTATAATAAAACCAAGATAAGCGCTTGTCAATAAAAAACAAAGGTGAAAAGAGATCTTCGTCTTTTGTTTTCGGTTTGGATAAAAGTTGTTGTTGCAACAATAAACGGATTATGATTTAATAAAGAAAAAACAGGAGCATATTATGAAAAAATACTGATAAACGGGAAGCTTGAAGCGAGTAATATTGCACTTGGCTGTATGAGAATGTGGTCTGTTGACGACTTGGGTGTCGAAAAGATCGTTGACAGCGCGCCTTGCGTCCTTCATTTCATAAAGTTTACAGTTTGTTCATAAAGTTCACAGTTTGTTCATAAAGTTCATAAATTGTTTACAAATAATATTATAGATGTCTATTGACAAAATTCTGGGGGGTAGTATAATGTAATTGAAGGATAGAGATCGTATTTTCCGTTGGAAAACTATATAGATCGTCCTGTTAATAAGCGCACTCAAGAGGGTACGGTTTTACATATTTTTTTGGTTTTGGCCGTACTTTCCGTTTGATGCTTTTCAACGGGATAGTGCGGTCTTTTTGTTTTCGAAATGATATTGGAGGTATGTTTATGAGGTTTAGGGTAATTACTTTGATTTGCGCGATGTTTTTAATGCTTTCCTCGTGCTCGTTGCACGAATGCGATTTTTCGTTGGATTTTTGCTTCACCGAAAACGAGCATTTAAGCTATTGCGCTTGCGGAAGATCGAGCAAGGGGGAGCACGCACTTATCAGCACGGTCGTCGCCGAGCCGACCTGCAGTGCTTTCGGTGAAGAGAAGCACACCTGTTCTGTATGCGGATATTCGTATTCAACGGAGATAGCTATGCTTGAGCATACGCCCGAGAGGGTCGAGGGGCATGCTCCGAGCTGTACGGCGGTCGGGCGCACTGACGGATCGTGTTGCTCCGTTTGCGGCGAAGCTTTGACCGAAAGCGAGCCTATTTCTGTTGTCGAGCACAATTTCGTCGATGGGAAATGCACGGTCTGTCAAACGGTAGTCGGTACGGATGGGCTGGAATATTCCCCTGCGACGTCACCTGACAGCGTTTTGGTATCGTTCAAGGATCGGAGCTCGTCGGAGATCGTCATTCCGACGTATTCGCCCGACGGGAAGAAGGTCGTCGGGATATTGAATTTCTCGAACCTTTACGCACTTGAAAAAATAACGCTTCCGAGCACCTTGACGATGATCGGCGACGATGCGTTCGCCGGATGTATAAGTCTTAAAACGATAGAAATACCCGACGGTGTCATCTCGATTGGAAAGAATGCGTTTTGGAAATGCTATTCGCTCGAGTCGATATCGCTTCCCGAGTCCTTGATATATCTCGAAATCGGTGCGTTTGCCGAATGTCTATCTTTGGAGGAGATAGAATTGCCGAGCGGTGTGAAAACGATCGCGAAGGAAACGTTTTATAAATGCCACAATCTGAAAAGGGTAGCTTTGTCCGAGCAAACGGAGCTTATCGATACGGATGCGTTCAAGGGATGTCAATTGCTCGAGACGATCAACATCCCCGCGGCTGCCGAGCTGAAGCTCCCGATAATCAGCGATAACTATAAGCTCAAAAAGATTTCGGTTCCCGATGGGGTCACAATAATTCCCGAAAATGCGTTTGCGACCTGCTACGGACTTGTCGAGGTGTCTTTGCCAAGCACGTTGACTGTGATTGGCTCAAGCGCGTTTTCCAACTGTACGTCGTTGGAAACGATAAATATTCCCGATAGTGTAAACTCTATTGGGCAAAAGGCCTTTGAATATTGCTCTTCGCTCAAGGAGCTCGTGTTGCCGAAGAGCTTAAAGACGATATCCGAATGGGCATTCTGCGAATGTATCTCGCTCGAGACGATCGTGTTCCCCGACGGAATAAAGGAGATCGAAAGATTTGCGTTCAGGTGGTGTACAAGTCTTCAAAGCATAACCTTGCCGAAGGAGCTTCTCAAGATCGGAGAGGATGCTTTTTCGAGCTGCAGAGCCTTGGTCAGCATCGAATTTCCGAGCAATCTTGAAACCATCAGCAACTATGCCTTTTGGCTTTGCTCAAGCTTGAAGGAAGTAACTATTCCCGATTCTGTTACTGTCCTCGGTAATTGCGTGTTTGATGGTTGCACCTCTCTTGAGTCGGTCAAGATGCCCGAAAGCGTTTCAAAGCTTGGTTGGCGCTTGTTTAGTGGTGCGACGTTGCTCAAGCATGTCGTTCTTCCGAAAAATATCGATACCATACAGGGCGGAATGTTTAGCGGCACCTCCATAGAGAAGATAGACATCCCCGACAGTGTCAAAACGATCGGGAGCAGTGCGTTTTTTGAAACCAAGCTCAAAGCAATAACCCTGCCCGAAAACGTTGAGACTATCGGTGGTTCCGCGTTCAAAGGCTGCAAGGAGCTCGAACGGATCGTGATTCCCGATAAGGTCGAGGTGATCGTGCAGGCGACATTTGAGGATTGTGAAAAGCTCGAATACGTGCTTTTGCCGAAGAGCCTCACTTCTTTGAATATGACCGCCTTTAATGATTGCGATCTTCTTGGAGAGGTTCATTATAACGGAACCGTGAAGGAATTTGAAAAGGTTAAGCTGAATTGGTACTATGATGATGGAGAAGGGTGGATTTACGGTTACAACGGAGTTGTCAAGGAGATCAAATGTACCGATGGAGAGGTTTTGATCACAATGCCAAAATGAGAGGAGAAGCGATGATGAAAAGGTTTTTGTTTTTAGTGATAATACTTATGCTCGTTCTTGCTTCTTGCAGCGGTCACGCTCACAGCTTTACGGGGGATGTGATACACGAGGACGGAGCATACTATCAGCTTTGCGAATGCGGCGAAGGAAGAGCGCACGAGCATCTTTTTGAGGAAACTGTAATAACCGCACCGAGCTGTGTTTCCGACGGCGAAGCGAAATACACCTGCGTCGTTTGTAAGGCGGAGGAAACGCGGCGTCTTGAGAGGACGAGCGAAAACGGCCACGATGTATATCTTTATGAGAGAATAGAGCCTACCTGCGCGAAGGAGGGAAAGGAGATATATTATTGTAAAGCCTGCGGTAAGCATATTGAGGACAAATGGATACCGAAGCTCGAGCATACCGTGACCGCCATAGAGGAAAAGCCGTCGACCTGTATTCAAAACGGGGAAGGCGCGCATTCGGTATGCTCCGTATGTGAAGCTTTTGTCACGGAAAAGAAAACGCTTCCCAAGTCAGAGCATACGTTCAAGGATGGCTATTGCACTGTTTGCAGCTCCTCGGAATTGATGAAGGAATTGGGCTACAGAAATGATGGCTCAATAGCGTGTCCGGGAAACCCCGCGGTAAGCGAGATCGTTATTCCGTACTATTCACCAAATGGTACGCCCGTCGTCGAGATAGCGGATTTTCAGAAAAATAGGGTCATTACGAGCGTTGTGTTTCAAGCAAACGCAAAGCTTCCCGAGGAAGCTTTTAAAGACTGTGAAAAGCTGAAAACGGTCGTTTTGGCAAAGGATATGAGCGTGATCCCGACGAGTGCTTTTCAGTGGTGTAAGGCGTTGGAAAGCGTTGAAATTCCTTTGGGTGTCGAAACGATAGGGAATATGGCTTTTACGGAATGCGGTTCTCTCGAGAGCATAGAGTTCCCCGATACAGTTAAGGAGATAGGCGAATATGCTTTTTCACACTGTGCCTCGTTAAAAAGCGTAGTTCTTCCGAAAAATTTGACTACCTTGAGTTATCAAGCGTTTGCAGAATGCGAAAGCTTGGAAAGCGTAACCGTTTCGAAGAATACACGAGTTCTTGGTATGTATTGCTTTAAGGATTGTCCTAAGCTGAAGACCATTTATTATGAGGGCACGATGGAGCAGTGGGGTATGGTGGTAACGAAGGATGCGTTTTTTGGTGATACCGATATTGAAAGGATCGTCTGCTCCGACGGAACGATCGAAGCCTGATTATATTGATATAACGGCGTGATTTGGCTTCAATGGGACATTAATCAGGAGGGTTAGAATGAAAAGGATATTATTGTTGATGCTGTTATTGTTGGCGCTGTTGTTGGTTTCTTGTGACAGCGGGTATTCGAGTGAGTCGCTTCCGAGCGAGTCATTAGGCGAGGAGGCTGAACACGTTTGCGATTTTACGGGAACGCGTAATAATAGCGAGGACGGTCACTACGTTACTTGCACGTGCGGTGAGGTAAGCAAAGGTGAGCACGTGTTTGCGGACAATGGCCTTTACCGTGCGCCGACCTGTGAGTCGGACGGAGCAAAGGACGTTATATGTATAGAGTGCGGATATACCGAGACAGTATCGCTCGAACGCCTTGAGCACGAGAGAGCTGTTGTCGCAGAGGTAGCATCGACGTGTCTTGAAAGAGGTATCACGAAGCACGAGCATTGTGATATTTGCGATATTGACGTTGGTGCGGAGTATTTAGAATATGCTCATATATATGAGAATGACATTTGCACCGTTTGCGGCTCGTGGAGATCGGAGGGTGTTGTTGCCGTAGACAACGACGGTTGGTATTATGCGAGCGCGATCAAAAACTCTGACATAGAAAATATAGTTGTTCCGAAATACGCACTCGGCGGAAAGCTTATCGTCGGTATTGAAAAGAGCGGATTTGCAAGCCGAAGCATTAAAACGATAGTTATTCAATATGCAACTTATATTAAAAACGGCGCATTTAGTGGCAGCGGTATTGAAAAAATAACGTTTCCTACAGATCCGATCGCACCGATAGTGATCGAAAACAATGCATTTAGCGGATGCCGCAATCTCAAGGAGATCGACCTTACCAACGTAGGCTCAATAGGAGTTAGGGCTTTTGAGGGCTGCAGAGCGCTTAAAAGCGTAACCTTACCCGATACGGTCACAACTCTTCCCGAATATGTGTTTACCGAATGTCTCTCGCTGAAGAATGTGACCTTTTCGGACAATTTAAAGTCCGTCGGAGAGTATTTGTTCAGTGACTGCTATTCATTGAAGACTGTAGATCTCGGGAACGGCTTGGAACGGATACCCACCGGGATGTTTCATTCCTGCAGCGCACTCGAGAAGATAGTATTACCCGATTCCGTTGTTTCGATCGGTGATAAGGTGTTTTACGGATGCGAAAAGCTTAAAAACGTCACGCTGTCAAAAAACACAGAGACTATCGGTGGGTATGCATTTGCGGCTTGTATTTCACTCGAGGAGCTGACCATACCGAAAAGTGTAAAAAGGATTTCCGGAGGTGCTTTTGATAATTGTCTGTTGCTCAAGGAGATAAAGTACGAGGGTACTGTTGAGGAATGGAGGACTATTATGGAAGAGGTCAGCGGCGAGGGCTATGAAACGGGAACAAAAAAAGCGTTCGCAGGCTCAAAGGTCGAGCGGGTCATCTGCTCTGATGGCGTTATCAAGGTAAAATAGCTCCGTTGTTACTCTAAATAGAATTACATCTTTTTTAAGGAAAGCCGAGAGATCGGTTATTTGATGACGCAATGCATTCCCGACGATCTAAGGATACTAACTCGGTATCGAAATGGTCATCACCGAAAAGGAGATCGAGGAATAATACGATATAATACCCCAAAACCGAGGTTCGCCTCGGTTTTTTCTACACAACCGAAAGTTGTAAAAAACACCCAAAAATAAACTTTGCGGTTCTTGAAATGTTGCTGATGTACCGGTATAATAAAACCAAGATAAGCGCTTGTCAATAAAAAACAAAGGTGAAAAGAGATATGGAAATAAATATAAAGGAAAAGCTACGCGCACTGAGACAACAAAAGAACGTCACCCAAGAGGCTCTTGCAAAGCATCTCGGGATAACTCCTCAATCCGTCGGAAAATGGGAGCGGGGCGAGGGATATCCCGACATAACGCTTTTGCCGAGGATAGCGTTCTATTTTGACGTCACCGTTGACGAGCTGCTTTGTGTCAGTCAGCTCAAGGTCGAGGAGAAGATAGGCGAATACATCTCTCAAAGCAAGATATACAAGCATAGCGGCGAGAACGCGAAAAACCTTGCGCTTTGGGAAGCGGCATATTCCGAATTCCCGAACGATTGCCGTGTTATCGAGGGCTTGATGCTGGCGATAAACAGAGATGCCGTATATCCCTGCCCGAAGGACGATGCGAAGCGGATAATCGAGCTCGGCGAAAGGCTGCTTGAATGCTCGACCGACTCCTCTCAGCGTGAGGAAGCAGTCCAAACGCTGTGCTACACCTATGACAGCATCGGCGACAAAGAAAATGCACTCCGATATGCCGAAATGGGCGGAAATTTCTACGTGACGAGAGACGACCTTCGCGCAACCGTGCTCGACGGCGAGGAGGGTGTCGAGGCTTGTCAGAACTATATCGAAGTCGG
>JAZRTU010000095.1:0-8159 GCA_045652185.1 Eubacteriales bacterium
GGAAACCGGGCTCGAACCGGTACGGGATACTACTCCCACTGGATTTTAAGTCCAGGGCGTCTACCTATTCCGCCATTCCGGCATCTCTGCAACTGCTCGAATATAATAACACACTTTTTCTTCTTTGTCAATAGTTTTTCACTAAATTATTTTCGTCCTTAGTTTTATATCCGCGCCAAATATGTCGCTATATAAGACAATTCCCCTTGTTATATCGAAACAAGGGGAATTTTTTGTGTTATTTAAAATCAATATGTTCAAGCGAAAACTCAACGAAGTCGTGCTTTTCAACCAGCAATTCAAAATTGTTGCAGACTAATCCGTATTTTGCCGTCAATTCAAAAATCATCCTGCCTTTTTCTCCGCCGATAAAGGTGATTGAGTTGAATTTGATCCCGGCTGTGATCAGTTCCTCAAAATATTCTCTCGTGAGACTCGCAAAATCTTTAAAAAGCATTTCGTTCGAAACGTAAATATAGAAATCCATCGTTTCCGAGTAGTCTGTTTCGTCATATATCGACATCGGTTTAACAAGACCTGAGATATCTTTTCCGTAAACGGAAAATCCGTCGTTCGGGTGACTTTCTCTGATGACCGTAATAATGGATTCAGCTGTCGGACGCATCAGCGTTTTTTTCAGGTGCGTTTCGTATTCGTCCACTATAATACCGCTTTTGTTTAAGTATATTCTGATGCCGGAAGCCGTTCTGTCGTTCTTTGCTGTGACGGTATAGCCGTATTTCTTTCCGTCAAAACCGTAGTCCTCATAGATGAACTCGTCTGCTTCATAAGTTTCCTCGATATATTGATCAAGCTCATTTTTCACTGATATAGCTTTTATCGGTGAGCCGAATACGATCACCGTTACACCAAAGCAAAAGATTGCACACAAAGCTGCGGGTAATATAAAAATGCGTTTTTCCTTCGATTTTTCAACGAGCTTCCCGAACCCTATTGCGCAAACGATCAACGCCACCATCGCAAACAAAGCAACTGCCCTGCGCTCGCCTTCGAGGAAAACAAATGCATATATTAGCGAAAATATCGAGAAAAGCGAAGCTTTTATTAAGTTTGAAGTGCCTTTCATTAAACCGATCATCAAAGCGCAAACGGGAGCTACCAAAAAGAATTTAACTATTCCCGGACGCGCAAGTGTGACGTAAGTGCCGACACATGCGGCAATGGCGCAAATAATAAAAGTAAAATTGTTAAACCGTAATTTTTTCAATTAAAAATTCTCCCCCCAAAAAAATTTATTTTCTGTTATATGCGTTGGTAAGTCTGATCAAAAGCTCTCTGTCATCATCGTCAGCTGCCTTGTTTTTTCCTTCAAACGAGCATTTTGTACATCTGTGAGTGATGACGAAGCCTTTTTTTGGCGAAATATCAACAGCGACCGCCTCCATCAGACCGCGGCATTCGTTTGCTCTGTCTCCGGGGTTGACGTCAACATGAAGCGATGAAAGACAATGTGGGCAATGGTTTCTTGAAGTGTAGCCAAGTGGCAGAACCTCTTTGCCGCAATTGGCGCAAATAAACCCGCTGTCGTTTTTTTTGAATCGTTTCGTCTCCAAATTCGTTCTCCGTTCGTGATAAATTTGTGAATTTCAAAAAAATATTCAAAAAAGTGTTTACTTTTTTCTTACATTAAATTATAATATATAGATAGCATATGGCAAAATGCGTTATTCTATCCTTGCAACACTATTATAATACATAAACAATTATATTTCAAGAGAAACTTTTTTAAAAGAAGAAAGGGAACGATAATGAGTGAAAAACAAACAGACAGATCTTGTCGCCTCGGTAAAGTAGGCGGTGAAGCGATAATCGAGGGCGTAATGATGAAAAGCCCCGAGCGCCATTCAATAGCAGTCAGAAAAGACGACGGTTCGATAGTATATAAGAACAAAGAGAATAAGACTGTTAAAACAAAATACAAAATCCTTAACATCCCGCTTGTGAGAGGTGTTGTCAATTTTATCGAAACACTCCTCCTTTCGTATCGTACACTTGACGACGGAACGAATATGCTCGGGATAATGGACGAGGAAGAGCCCTCCAAGTTTGAAAAGTGGCTCGAGAAGAAGCTTGGCAAAAATGCATTTATGTCGGTACTTATGGGCATATCAATGGTGTTTGCGCTCGTCTTGGTTGCGTTTTTGTTCGTGTTCTTGCCGGTGTTTATAACGAACGGAATTGGAACCCTTTTGAACGTTGAGCTTGGATTTTGGCGCAACGTTATAGAAGGCGTGTTGAAAATAGTGATCTTCGTGCTCTATCTATATCTCGCATCGCTGATCCCCGATATGAAGCGAGTGTTCCAATACCATGGCGCAGAGCATAAATCTGTTTTCTGCTTTGAAAGTGGAGAAGAGCTCACCGTTGAAAATGTAAAGAAATTCAAACGCTTCCATCCAAGATGCGGAACGGCGTTAATGTTTGTAATAATACTTATCTCGATACTTGTTTCTGCCATCATACCATCGGGAATCAGCCAATGGCTCAGAATGGCGTTGAAGCTTTTGACACTTCCGCTAACCGTCGGAATCGGATATGAATACGTAATGTATGCAGGCAAGCACGATAACCCCGTGACGAGATTTTTCTCCGCACCGGGTCTTTGGATGCAGAGAATAACAACGAAAGAACCCGACGAAAAACAAATAGAGATCGCCATAACAGCGCTCAAACTCTCGATGCCGTCCGTATTTCCCGACTTTGCACCGGAAAACGGAACTATGTTTGAAGAAGAGAAAAAGGAAAACGAAAACGATGAGAAAAACGGTTAACGACCTCAGAAAACAGCTTTGCGAGGAAATGATGCCCTTCACCGAAGAAGCGGCAGTTCTTGCAGATATAATAGTCGCATACTCTTTGTGCATAGACAGAAGCACACTTTTAACGGTAACTCATATACCGATAGACAGTAAAACGGAATCCCTTTGTGAAAACATGGTTCGAGAGCTTCTCAACGGCTCGCCTATCCAATACGTTTTGGGTGAATGTTGGTTCTACGGTCTTCCGATAAAAATAGGAAAAGGTTGCTTTATTCCGCGTATGGATACCGAAATACTTGCCCAAAAGGTTATGGAATTATTGCCCATCGAAGGTAAGTTTGCCGAGATCTGCAGCGGAAGCGGATGTATTTCAAAAGCTATAATGGCTAACAGAAGCGACGTAACGGGGCTTGCGCTTGAGCTTTACCCGAAGCCGCTTTCGTATACCGAGGAGAATTTAAAGGAGTTCGACCGCATTGACGTAAAAAAATTTGATGCGCTTGATCCCGATGACTATAAAACACTCGGAAAGCTTGATATAATCGTTTCAAATCCACCGTATATCCCCAGCGACGATATTGAAATGCTCGATTCCGTAGTTCAATGTGAACCGAGAACGGCGCTTGACGGCGGTGAGGACGGATTAACGTATTACAGAGCAATAATCGAATATGGTAACGATAATTTGAACGAAGGCGGAAGATTTCTCTTCGAGGTTGGATTTGACCAAGCGGAAGACGTCGAAAAATTGCTCCAAGCCAAAGGCTTTGATACGAGAACGTATAAAGACCTCGGCGGAATAGAGCGCGTCGTCGAAGGTATTAAATGTTAACGAGGTAAATAAGGATGACCTATATAACCTCTCGCGTGAACGAGCGAGTGAAAAACGCACTGAAGCTCAGTGATAAAAAATACAGAACTCAAACGGGGCTTTTCCGCTTCGAGGGCGCAAAACTTTTGGAGGAATATATCCAATCGGGCGAGAGTGTAAAGGAATTGTTCGTGCGCGAGGATGTCGTCGAAAAATATATGTCGCTCATCGAAAAAGTGGACGATGATTCGATCTTCGTTGTTACGAGTGAGGTATACGAAAAGCTTAGCGAGGAAAAAAGTCCCCAAGGAATACTAACCATTGGTAATATTCCAAAAAACATCCGAGAGGGAAGCTACGAGGGCGGCGGAATAGTTCTTGAGTCCGTGCGCGATAGCGGAAATATGGGTACTATATTAAGAAGCGCGGCAGCATTCGGTGCGAAAAGAATATACCTTTCGAGCGATTGCGCCGACGTTTGCAGTCAAAAAACAGTCCGTGCCGCAATGGGCGCTATCTTCAAAATGGATATTATAATTTGCGAAGATATTTCCGAGCTTTTCAAAAGTCATTCTGAAAACGGAAAAACTCCCTATGGAGCAATGCCGTATGGCGATGCGATAGAAATAGATACCATAAAAATAACGGTCGATGACCTCGTCGTTATCGGCAACGAAGGACACGGCGTGTCCGAAAAAGTTAAAAACGAATGTAAAGCTTTAACTATCCCGATGTGCCCGAATACAGAAAGCGTAAACGCTGCAGTAGCTGCATCGGTAATACTCTGGGAAATGTGGAGAAAATAAAATGGATAATACGATATATGCACTGTGGTTATCACTTGCAACAGGCCCGTCAACAACAACTTGCCGAAAGCTTATCGATAGATTTGGTAACGATCCTGTGGCAATTTATAAAGAAACGGAATATGAAGGCTTGGGATTGACCGCGAGCGCTATATCAAAGCTGATGAATAAAGACCTCAGCACGGCGGCGGAGATATATAAGCGTTGCGTTGTGTTGGATATCAACTTGATCGTCTACGGCGACAAATATTATCCCGAAGGTCTTGCGAATATAACTAATTTTCCATATGTATTGTATACGAAAGGGAAAATAATCAATCTCAACGGATTTTTGTGTGTCGGTATGGTCGGAACACGAGATATGACACCCTACGGTAAACAGCTCGCATCAGATTTGTCGACTGACCTAGCAAGAAGCGGCGCGGTAGTAGTCAGCGGCTTGGCGAAGGGAATAGATTCAGCCTCTCATACCGCTTGTCTTGATAACGACGGATATACCGTTGCGGTGCTTGGCGCAGGTATCGATAAAGCGGCACGCTGGGATAACGAAAAGCTGTTTGAAAGAATCGAGAAAAATGGAATGCTCGTTAGTGAATATCCTCCGGGAATGGCTTCGAGCAAGATCACCTTTCCACAACGAAACAGAATAATAAGCGGCATCTCGAAGGGTGTCGTCGTAGTTGAAGCCGGTTTGAAAAGCGGCGCACTAATAACAGCCGATTGTGCGCGCAAGCAAGGGAAACGCGTTTATGTAATGACCGGCCCAACGTTCCGCTCGACCTTTGAGGGCGCAGTCGAATTGCTTAAAAACGGCGCGAAGCTGATAACGAGCGCCGAGGACGTGCTCGGCGAATTCGAGGACCAATATCCAACGATCGGAAATATGGAATTGAATCGAATAAAACGCGAGCATGAAATGTCGGCAAAAGTTCCAAAGAAAGAGAAAGTTTTGACCACAGAAGACGATACTCTTGATGAAACAGAAAAGAAAATATATGAATTAATAAAAACGGGTGGCACTATCACCGCAGATGAGCTTGTATATAATTCGGGGTTGACGATAGATACGGTCAACGAGACATTGTCGTTGCTTGAAATATACGGAAAGATACGTTCACTTGCGGGAGGCCGATTTGAAACAGTATGATGATTTTGAAAGGATAAAACGGGGGAAATGAGTATTTTAGTAATAGTTGAGTCACCGTCAAAAGTACCTACGATAAAAAGCTATCTCGGAAAAGGCTATAAAGTTGTAGCATCGTATGGTCACGTGCGTGATCTTCCCAAAAGTAAATTCGGCGTCGATCTCGAAAACGATTTCGAACCTCAATATATAAATATCCGCGGAAAAGGACAGCTCATCGACGAGATAAAGAAGCTTGCAAAAGACAGCGATGCGATCTATCTCGCAGGTGACCCTGATAGAGAGGGTGAGGCGATAAGCTGGCATCTCGTTAACTTGCTTGGAAAACACGCATCAAAGGCAAAGCGTATTACTTTCAATGAGATAACAAAAACAGCCGTTAAAAAAGGCGCAAAATATCCGCGCGATATAAATATGAACCTTGTAAACTCGCAGCAAGCGCGCCGCGTACTTGATAGGATCGTCGGCTACAAAATTAGCCCGCTTCTTTGGACGAATATCCAAAGCGGACTCTCCGCAGGACGTGTCCAATCTGTAACAACAAGACTCGTCGTAGACCGCGAGGAAGAAATCAGAAACTTCGTCCCGACGGAATATTGGCTCTTGGGTGCAGATCTGATAACAGGTGACGGAAGCGAATTTTTTGCAAAATTCTATGGAAAAAACGGCGAGAAGCTCGAGCTTCATAACGCAAAGGAAGCAACCGAGGTATATAACACAGTCAAAGATGCGATTTTTATTGTTAAGTCTTTGAAGAGTGCGCAGAAAAACAGACGCCCGTCTGCACCGCTTATAACCTCAACGCTTATCCAAGAAGCAAACAAAAAGCTTTCCTTCCAAGCTCAACGCACGATGAAAGTGGCACAAGAGCTCTATGAAGGTGTATCTCTCGGCGAAAAGGGTACAAAAGGTTTGATAACATATATGCGTACCGACTCGCTCAGAGTATCGGATGAAGCAAGACTTGCCGCGAAAGATTTTATTATCGAAAAATACGGTGAGCAATATTATCCGAAAACACCGAACGTGTATAAATCTCGCTCCTCCGCACAGGATGCGCATGAGGCAATACGTCCGACTAACGTTTTGGATACCCCCGCTTCCGTTAAAGATAAATTAACTAATGACCAATATAAAATATATAGTCTCATCTGGGAACGCTTCGTTGCAAGCCAAATGGCAGCAGCGGTTCTTGATACAGTCGTAGCCGATATCGAAGCAGGCGGTTATACCTTCAGAGCAGGTGGGTATACCGTCAGATTCAAAGGCTTCACGATCCTCGTCGGAGATAATAACGAGGATACCGACGAAGAATTGACGAAGGGTAAGCTTCCTGACCTCACAGAAGGCGAGGCGTTAACCTTGAAGTCGCTCTCGAAGGACCAAAAGTTCACCCAACCGCCCGCGAGATATACCGAAGCAACGCTCAGTAAGGCGATGGAGGAAAAAGGAATCGGACGTCCTTCGACCTATACCCCCACGATAACCTTGATAATCAGCCGCGGTTACGTTAAGCGCGACGGAAAATCGCTCGTTCCGACAGAAACGGCGTTTGAAACGATAGATTTGATGAAAAAACAATTTCCCGATATTGTTGACTATGGCTTCACAGCGAAAATGGAGGAAGATCTCGACCGAATTGAAAATGGCGAGACCACCTATCTCGCAGTTTTGAAGGATTTCTACGGCCCGTTCAAAAAGCTTTTGGACGAAGCGGCGGTGAATGTTCCGAAAGAGAAGCCCACTCAGCTTGCGGAAGATCTGTTTTGTAAAAATTGCGGCGCGCAAATGGTTATAAAAACCGGACGCTACGGAAAATTTGCCGCTTGCCCCAATTATCCGAGTTGTAAATATATAGTTTCTCTTGACAAAGAGGCTCCTGCGGAAGAAAAAGCAGAAATACTCGCAGACGAAAAATGTGAAAAATGCGGAAACGATATGGTGTTGCGCCGTAGCAGATACGGAACCTTCTATGCTTGTAAGGGATATCCGAAATGTAAAAACACACGTCCCGTTTTGAGAGACACCGGAGCAATATGTCCGAAATGCTCGAAACGTATAGTAATGAAGCAGGGAAAAAATAAAACCGTATTTTTCTCTTGTGAGGGATATCCGCAATGTGATTTCTCAACTTGGGATACACCGCTTGCGGAAAAGTGTCCGAGTTGTGGCGGATTGCTTTTGAAAAACAAACAGAAAAAGACGATCACATGCTATAATCCGAATTGTTCTTATATAGAAAAGATAAGCAGTGAAGAAACGGAGAAATAAATGGCTAAGAAAACGATAATCGTCGATGCAATGAGTGGCGATAACGCCCCCAAAGCCCAAATATACGGCGCGCTAAAGGGTGGCGAGGATCACGACGTAAAAATAGTTTTCGTTGGTAAAGAGGAAGTAATTGAAGAAATTATTTCCGATTATAAAGGCGATAAACCCAAATACGAGATCATCAATGCTGATGATGTTTTGACAATGGAAGACGCACCGACAAGCGTGATGAACGAAAAATCCGATTCATCCTTGGCAGTCGCGGTAAGAGCATTGAAAGACGGAAAGGGCGATGCGCTCGTCAGCAGCGCAAATACAGGTGCGCTTTTCACCGCATCTTCGTTGAT
>JAZRTU010000096.1:0-1842 GCA_045652185.1 Eubacteriales bacterium
AGCTTATATGGAGATTCCATATAAGCTCTTATTCTTATTGAAGATCGTCGGGACGGTACATCGTCTCGGGTCTGTTTTCGTTGTCATAGACCTCGAACGGATCGTAGTATTCCATCATTCTATCGTAGAATTTATAGGAGCCGTCGTCGGACTGACGTGTTGCGTACAGGAGCGTTTCGCCCGTTACGTTGAAGCGGTCCATAAAGATATTACCAACACTCGCTCCCTTTCCGGGGAAGCCATTGATTAGGTAGTTCATTGTTGAAGTACCGTTGAATATCTTAAAGCCTGCGTCGAGGAGCGCTTTGTGGTTAGCAGTATCGTATTTCGGCCAATCTCCGTAGGGGTAGATGAAGATATTTGTGTCACCTACAAGGGATGCGACCTCTCTTTGCCATTTTTCGCAATCGCTGATAACACGCGACTCGCTGAAGTTACTCATCCATCCGTGAGCATAGCTATGAGATGCGAAGGTATAACCGTGGGCTTTCAGCCAATCAACAACCACCTTTGCCTCTTTTCTTTCTTTTGCTACGTCATATCCCTGCTCGGCAAAGCTTGAATCGGTACGGTAACCGAGGATACCCGCAAAGCCGGTCAATGCAAGTGTGATCTTTGCGCCTTCATAGGAGAAATCGGGATGCTTTTCGATGAAATCCTCCAGAATAACAAAAATTTCGTTATCTTGGGAATACTCTTCTCTGCCGTCCTTGAAGAGTGTATACGTCCAAAGCTCGTCGTCTCTTATTACAAGCTTATCAACCATTCCTTGGTTTGTCTTTTTCGGGTCATAGACAACGTCGTCGATAGAGATAACGAGAGGTTTTTTGCCCTTCGGAACGGTAATTTTGCTTTTCATTTTTGCTTTTTCGACACCGTCTTCCTCATATATCTCATAGATATAGTTGAAGTCAACGAGGACGAAGTCGTTATCGTAGAGCGATTGGAGCACCTTTTTCCATTCGGGCGCTGTCAAGCAATCGGTGAATGCTGCGTTGGACGCAAGCTCGGGATATGCTATCAAGCAATGGGTGAAGAGGTGACGGACGGAAAGTCCGCTTACTTGCCAAGTTTCGCCTGTATATGTGGGGCGAGATACCTCGGGTTCGCTCGTTTCGGGCTCACTGATCTCTTCATTGCTCGTATTTGGAGTTGAGGTTTCAGAGCTTTCGTCGTTTGTACTCGTATCAGGTACGTTTGTGCTTTCGTCGCCTGTGCTTTCGTCTCCTGTGCTCGTATTGGGGAACGATTCGACGGAAACGTCGATATTTCCACTCAAGATATCACTTATATCGAGTGACGGAATAGAGTTCACAGGTATACTTACCTCGCCGGGCTCACCGAGAAGACCGCTTCCGAACAGTACGCCGAAGATGACCGCTACAAGGAGCAAAACGGTGAGGATCGCTATCATAAAATTATTTTTCATTATTTTAGTTCTCCATCATTATTTTTTCTTTTTTTCGTGGGGTTATACACTTACTAACTAATATATTATAATTTATTTTTTTCATTAAGTCAACAGAAAACGACATTTTTTGATAAAAAAATAAACACGCCCCCAAGAGGCGCACTTCCTTACGGAGTGCGCCTCAGTTATATTCGCCAAAGGCGAGTTATATTGCTTCGCAGTTATATTTGGACTAAAGTCCAAGTTATATTCGCTTTGCGAGTTTTAAGGGCGAATATAATATCACTGAAACAGCAAGTTTCAATATCACTTTGCCGAAAGGCAAAATATCACTGTGAGACCTGTCTCACAATATCACTCATTATATTATCTTTGAGATGGGTATTATTTCAAAGTATGTAACCCACTATGACACTTTCAAGTTGAAAGTG
>JAZRTU010000097.1:0-7995 GCA_045652185.1 Eubacteriales bacterium
TATCGAAGACGGTAAGATCGTTAAATATAGCGGAACAGATATCTCAGCTCAATGTATCCGTGTTCCTGTTACAGATGGACACCTTGCGGCAGTATTTGTAAAATTCAAGGGCGAAAAACCCACGAAGGAAGAAATATTAAAGAGATGGAACGAGTTTCCTGCAGTTGACCTTCCCAGTGCTCCTAAAAAGTTCTTGAACTATTTCGAAGAAGATAACCGTCCCCAAACGAAAATCGATCGTGAGCTTGAACACGGTATGGCTATCTCTCTCGGAAGACTTCGTGATGATATGATCTTTGACTATAAGTTTATTGGTCTTTCACATAATACATTGCGTGGAGCGGCAGGTGGAGCAGTTTTGATCGCTGAGCTTCTCACCAAAGAAGGATATATAACGAAAAAATAACAAAAAAGATCATCTCATCAATGTGCGTGAGATGATCTTTGTTTATATATTGGAACAAGGTTATTAACAATAAATGTGCAAAAAATGTTAAATATTTCCGAAAACGGCGTTATATACTTTCAATAAAAACTATTATATAATTCAAATATAAATTAAAGGAGAAAAACTAATGATTAAACATATCGTTTGCTTTAAATTAAAGGATAAAAATAACGTAAATGAGGCGAAAGAACTTTTGCTCTCAATGAATGGAAAAGTCCCAATGATGCGAGATATCTTCGTTGGCTGTGACGTCCTCCATTCACAAAGATCGTATGATATCATCCTTGAGGTGCTTCTTGACGATATGAAAGCACTCGACGAATATCAAAACGACCCCTATCATGCAGGAGTGGTCAAAGCCTATCTTGTTAACGCTTGCGAATCAATGATCGCCGTCGATTGTGAAATTCAAATGTGACGTTGTATAACGCTGTTTTTTAAATAATTATAAGCAAAAGCTATAAATATCTCGAATGATGTGAAAGCTTCTTAGTCCGAGATAAAACGCTCGTTGGGCGATAACGCTAAAATCAAAACACCTCGTGCATTATTGCGCGAGGTGTTTTGATATAAAAAGACTTCCCAAAAGGGAAGTCTTAATTGAAAACAATAATTACTTAAGTTCTGCGAAGTATTTGATTGTTCTAACCATTTGGCTTGTGTAGGAGTTTTCGTTGTCATACCAGGATACAACTTGAACCTCGGATGTACCGTTGTCAAGGTTAATAACCATAGTTTGAGTAGCGTCAAACAAAGAGCCGTATGTGATACCGATGATATCAGAAGAAACGATCTCGTCTTCGTTGTAACCGAAGGAAGCGGAAGCAGCAGCTTTCATAGCAGCGTTGATGCCTTCTTTTGTAGCTTTACCTTCAACGATAGCTGTAAGAATTGTTGTAGAACCTGTCGGAACGGGAATTCTTTGAGCAGAACCGATGAGTTTGCCGTTGAGTTCGGGAATAACAAGTCCGATAGCTTTAGCAGCGCCTGTGGAGTTAGGAACGATGTTAACTGCACCGGCACGAGCTCTTCTGAGGTCACCCTTCTTGTGAGGACCGTCGAGAATCATTTGGTCGCCTGTGTAAGCGTGGATTGTGCTCATGATACCGGATTTGATAGGCATATAGTCATTAAGAGCTTTAGCCATAGGAGCGAGGCAGTTTGTTGTGCAAGATGCAGCGGAGATAATAGTATCTTCAGCTGTAAGTGTATTTTCGTTTACGCTGTAAACGATTGTAGGAAGGTCGTTTCCTGCGGGAGCAGAGATAACAACTTTCTTAGCACCTGCATCGATGTGAGCTTGAGCTTTAGCTTTGGATGTGTAGAAACCTGTGCATTCGAGAACAACGTCAACACCGATTTCGCCCCAAGGAAGCTCAGCAGCATTAGCTTTAGCGTAGATTTGAATTTCTTTGCCGTCAACGATGATAGAACCGCCAACAACTTTTTCTTTACCGTCAACTACTTCAACTTTCTCGGTGTAGGAAACTTTGTCTGCGAGAGCATATCTGCCTTGTGCAGAGTCATACTTGAGAAGGTGAGCGAGCATTTTGGGGCTTGTGAGGTCGTTGATAGCAACAACGTCATAACCCTCTGCACCGAACATCTGTCTGAAAGCAAGACGACCGATACGACCGAAACCGTTAATAGCAACTTTTACATTCATTATTTTATCCTCCAAAATTTTTTCTTGTTTTATCAACTATGTATTTTACATCATAATTGCCATTTTTACAATAGAAAATACAAATTTTTTTTGAAAATTTTGCAATTTCGTCAATGTGACTAAAAATAGATACAAAAGTTAGTTTTATTTAACCAACTCGCGTATTCTAAGTGGTATTTTCAACTCTTCAGCGATAGCTTTGCATCCCTCAATATCTTCGCCGGGTACAGTTCCTTCTACAACGGAGAAAATAACAGTAGGAACGTGAGCCTTTGCTAATGATGCAAAATCTTTTATTTTTGCGAGCGCATCTGAAAATACGGGATGACAAACATTTTTGTATCCTTCCTCAGTAGAAGAGTTTAAGCTGATGGAAACTATGTCAACGCACCCGTCAAGGAGCGGAGTGATATCAGTCTTGTGGATGAAATTGCCGTGTCCGTTTGTATTTATTCTTATCGGAATATCAGAAATCTCTTTTACAGCCTTTGCGGATGCGATCAATTCCTTTATCCTCATCGTCGGTTCACCGTATCCACAGTAAACAAGCTCCTTGAATTTCGTAAGATCGTGCGAAAGAATACTATCGATGATCTCCTTTTCTGACGGCTCGCTGTCAAGCCAAAGCGAGTCACTTCCATAAGCGCCGTCGGCAATATTGCGAATACAAAAATCGCACCTGTTCGTGCAACGGTTGGTTATGTTCACGTAAAGTGAATCACCAACAAGGTATGTTATAGTGTTCATTATCTGTATTTCTCCATCTTCGTGAATAACCGAAATGCGTTTTCGGTAGTGATCTTTTCAATTTCTTCGAAAGATAAATTTTTTAATTGGGCAATCATATTTAATGTTTCTTTCATCAAGAACGAGTCGTTTCTTTTTCCGCGATATGGCACGGGGGCAAGATAAGGGCAATCCGTTTCGACCAATATTCTGTCGAGTGGCAAAAATCTAACGACCTCTTGAACCTTCGGCGCATTCTTGAAAGTGACGACACCGTTGAAGGAGAAAAACCAATTGCCACCGCGAAGTAACTCCTTCGCACTCTCGATGCTTCCCGAATAACAATGGAATACACCTCGGACGCCGCTTTCAAGACAAATGTCGATAACGTCTTGATGCGCCTCTCTGTCGTGAATAACGACGGGTAAGTCTAATTCATGGGCAATAGCAAGCTGTCGTAATAAAATATCCTTTTGGATAGACTTGTCAACGTCGTCGTAGTGATAATCAAGACCGATCTCACCTATTCCGACAACTTTGTCTATCATCGCGAGTCTTCGAAGCTCGACCTCCCACCCATCTTCGACTTCATCTGCATCAGAGGGATGGATACCGACAACGGCAAAAAATTTCTTGTTGATTTTTGTTAATTCAATAGCCTTCAAGGAATCCGCAATGCTCGTTGAAGCCTCAATTATATATTCTATCTCATCAGACTCATCGATACGAGAGAGGATATCCTCGATATCCTCTCCGAAACGATTGTCTGTATAGTGTGCGTGTGTATCAAACATTTATCTAATACCTGTACCGTTGGGAATGTCGGAAGCGATCTCAACGATTCGAACGTCTTCTTCTCCTGAGCAAAGTATCATACCGTTGCTGTCAACACCACGAAGTTTCGCGGGCTTGAGGTTGGAGACGAGAATGATCTTTTTGCCGATAAGCGCTGATGGCTCGTAATATTTCGCGATTCCGGAAACTACCTGTCTTTTCTCCGTACCGATGTCTACGATGAGTTTTAAAAGCTTATCGGATTTCTCAACCTTTTCGCATTCAAGTATTTCACCGACCGTGAGCTTCACTTTTGCAAAATCGCTAATGTCGATCTCGCTCGGAGTTTCTTCCTTGTTTTCGGCTTTCTTTTGTGCTTTTTCTTCTGCTTTCTTTTCAGCCTTTTTATCTTCCTTGGGCATCAATTCTGCGAGCATCTTCTTCTCGTCTATTCTTGCGAATAAGATCGGCACCTCGTCAATGACATTTCCGCTGAATTTGAGTTCGTCGGAAATATCTTCGGGAGCAACAACGCCGTATATCTTGAAAATACCCTTTGCAGATTCGGGGATGATAGGTAACATTAATTTCGTACCGCGAAGGATTCCTTCAACAAGATTGTGCATAACGCTTCCAAGACGCTCTTTAGCTTCGGGGTCTTTCGCAAGCACCCAAGGTGTAGTAACGTCAATATATTTGTTGCAACATTTGAATATCTCCAAAACACTCTTGAGACCATCAGCTACCTTGTATTCGTCAAATGATGCCAATGCCTTGTCGAAATATTTGTCGATCTGTTCGAAAAGTTCGTTGTCATCAGCGTTTCTTTCAGCTGCTTCGGGAATAATACCACCGAAATACTGCTTTATCATTGCTGCGGTACGGTTTACAAGGTTACCAAGTACGTTTGCGAGATCTGTGTTTGTTGTCTTGATGATGTTTTCATAAGTGATAGTACCATCATCATTGAATCCCATTTCGGATAAGAGATAGTAACGGATAACGTCAACACCAAATTGTTTTGCAAGCTCATCGCCATAAAGCACATTTCCGCGAGATTTGCTCATCTTGTCCGTGCCCGAAAGAAGCCACGGATGTCCAAGTACCTTCTTCGGAAGCGGTTCGCCGAGCGCGAGTAATATAATAGGCCAATAAATCGTGTGGAAACGAACGATGTCTTTGCCGACAACGTGTACGTCAGCAGGCCAAAGCTTTTCGTATTTTTCGGATTTGTTATCAACATTGTAGCCAATAGCCGTAATGTAGTTAGAAAGCGCATCCATCCAAACGTAAACGACGTGTTTGTTGTCGAAATCAACGGGAATTCCCCAGCTGAATGATGATCTCGAAACACAAAGATCTTGAAGACCGGGCTTTAAGAAGTTGTTTACCATCTCGTTCTTTCTCATCTCGGGAACGATAAAATCGGGGTTTTCCTCGATATGCTTCATAAGTCTGTCAGCATATTTTGATAATCTCAAGAAATATGCTTCTTCGCTTGTCTTGATGACCTCGCGACCGCATTCGGGGCATTTTCCGTCAACGAGCTGTGAAGGGGTCCAAAAAGATTCACACGGTGTGCAGTAAAGTCCTTCATATGAGCCTTTGTAAATGTCACCTTGTTCATAAAGTTTCTTGAAAATGCCTTGAACTGCAGCAACATGATCGTCATCGGTAGTTCTGATAAATCTATCATAAGTTGCACCGAATGTGTCCCAAATTGCTTTGACCTCACCGGCTACCTTGTCAACGTATTCTTTTGGCGTGATACCCGAGCTTTCAGCAGCCTCTTGGATTTTTTGACCGTGCTCGTCGGTACCCGTAAGAAAATAAACATCATAACCACGCATTCGCTTGTATCTCGCAATAGCATCCGTGAGTATTACTTCATAGGTATTGCCGATATGCGGTTTTTTTGAAGTGTAAGCGATAGCGGTCGTGATGTAAAATTTTTCTTTCATTTCTTTACTTCCTTTCGAAAATATTTATATAAATATTATTTCTTTTTTTCTCTCAATTTTTTGAAAAAGTCACTGAGAAGAGATGCGCATTTCTTTTCTAATACACCACCGATACATTCAAATTTGTGATTGTAGGGAAGTGCATTAAGATCAACAACGCTTCCAAGTGAGCCCGCCTTGGAATCATATGCCCCAAAGACAACTTTCTCCATTCGTGAGTTGATCAAAGCACCCGTACACATGGCGCAAGGCTCAAGCGTAACGTATAACGTGCAGTCGTGAAGCCTCCATCTTCCAAGCTTTTTACATGCTCTGTCAATGGCAACTATTTCCGCGTGAAGAAGCGCATTGTTTTTCTTTTCTCTCATGTTTCTACCTGAAGCAACTACCTCGCCGTCCTTGACGATGACGCATCCAATAGGCACTTCGCCGACTCTCTCGGCGGCTTTAGCTCGCTTTATTGCTTCAAGCATAAATCTTTCGTCATTGTTCATGATTTTATCTTTCGTTTGATTAGGACCGCACCGGCAAATATGATAAATGTTACCGCAAAAACATATGGTATAACATAGGTAATATGGAATAAAATACTGCCCTCATCGGCAATAGCCGCTAAAAACGCGATCAAATTGTTTATAAAATGAATAAAAATGCAATAGCCCAAACGTCTTGAGTTGAGATAAACATATTGAAGTAAAAACCCGAAAATGAATGCATTTACGATGGAGTGAATACCGCTGTGCGAAAAAGCAAAAAGCAGCACAGTGATCAAAGCGGGTAATTTCTGTTCAAAAATTATCTCAAATAACTTCTCGCGATATAATATTTCTTCCAAAATAGACGGAAGCACGACCGAGGAGACGAAATACAAAAATAAAACAAGAAACCCTTTATTTCTGATATCATTCGGCTGAATAAATGATAAAAAAGTCGCGAGATGAGCATAACATATGCGGAATATATATCCGATCCCCAAAACCAAGAACATATATCCGAAAACTGCGCGAAACGAAAATTCATCATATGGCAGTATCTTCTCCTTTTTGCTTGTGAAAAAATGCAAAATGAGAATAGGACACCCGATCGAAACAACGGTTGCAAATATATCGGCCAAACCCGCAATAATATCGCCGCCACCAAAAAACTCTTGCCCGAAATGTTTGAACAGTAAGTTGAGGATGACTAAAACCAAGACCGAACCGAAAGCCACGATGATATCAATAATATTCCTTTTTTCGAACCTTCGTTCAACCATGATTTTCACTCCCGTCAACGAAAATATATACATAGTAATTATATCACCAAATATAAGGAAAATCAACACCTTTTTCTTTTATAATTCCATTATTACATAAAAACGTGTACACGAATAACATATGAACTTTTTTAGAAAAGCTTTTTTACCCTTTTTTAGAAGAGTTTGGTTTAACACAAAAACGTATATCTGAATTGTACAACTACAACGAGCGTGAATCGTATGAACAGTGGTTTGGTTTTACGCCCTATAACGTAGAAATGATGTTCAATGACACTGAAGCATACTTCGGATATGCAAAATAAAAGAAAGTGGAGAAGAAATTCTCCGCTTAATTTTTTATTTTGAAATTACATCAACCCCTTGAAAACAAATCCCTTGTATGTTAGAATATAACTATAAAAAAGTAGGGGAAAAATAATGGACGAAAAGAAAAAGCGTCAGCTCGCGGAAAGACGAAGACGTGAACAAATACGAAAAAAGAAAAAAGACCTTTTGACGATAATACTCTGTGTAGCTGTAATTATCGTTGAGACAATTTTGATAATAATAATAAAGCCCGATCGAGTAGATAGACCTGAAATTAATAATTCAAATTCAGAAACATCAAGTGACGAAAGTAAAGAACTGACCTTTGACGAAATACTCGAAAGCATCAAGGTGAAGAACAGTTCTTGCCTTCTCGGTGGTTCACTTCTCCCAACTCAATTTGTGGCAGGTTATGACGAGTATGATATTACCGTTACTTATACAAATGCCGCTCCGAATACAAATATGATAGGTAAATATGAAACGGGAATAACTATTCGTGACAATCGATCATCACAAAAAAAATCATATACGGTATCATATACCGTGCTTAATGTAAAAAGTTATCACCGTGTTCCAATTGGTTCAGAAATAATAAAGTATTCCGATATAGTGCTTGATAACTCCATAAGCGCTTCTTTGAGTATGGATCTTTCAACAATAGATTGCTCAAAATCAGGAATTTATGATATAGTCGTAACAGTTGGTATGATAAAATATGATTGCCGTATCGAAGTTGGTTAAATAATAAAACGGGTGACTGAACCAGTCACCCGTTAATTTTAAATGTATTTATACATTGAATCTAAAAAGAACAACATCGCCGTCTTTAATAACATATTCTTTACCTTCACTA
>JAZRTU010000098.1:0-4872 GCA_045652185.1 Eubacteriales bacterium
CTATTTGACCAACAGCTTACCGACGGTGAAAAGGTTCCGGATTTGGGTGCACATTATGTTGACGTCCGTATGGTTGGATTTACGGAACAGATGACTGCTGTGATCGATCTCGGTGACGATGGAAAGGGAATAACGAAAATAGTTGCAAGAAGCCTTGATATGTATCAAGACGGCGTTCTCGCAGCATCAGTTGTGAGATTTTATGGTTCTGAAGACGGTGATAAATGGTCTACCCTCGGAATTAAAAATTTTGAACAAAAAAGCGATCTTTCTGTAACAAGCGTCTCTCTTGAACTTAAAGAACCAAAAGACTATAGGTATATTAAAGTTTCAATATCTGTACGCGAAGGTGCCCATTTCTTCTTTACCGATGAAATAGAAGTATATGGAACATTACCCAAAAAAGAAGTGATAAACACAGTCGACCAAGCATATAAAGATGCAAATATCGATTTGGATGCTTGGAAAACTCTCTCAACAGGCAAAAAAGCCATATATAACGCAAAAGAAAACTATGCCGAAACAATAAAATATTCAATGAAGAATATGTCCTTCGATGATCGTGCCCCAAGTAATACGGTATTCTTGACCGATGGCGCAAGAACAAGACGCCTTTTTGGTGAAAACGTTTGGGTAGGAATAACGGCGGAAGAGAATTCCTATTTTCAACTAAAACTCGATAAAGAAAGAGATAACCTCTTTAGCTTCTCGCTCCATGCGCTTGGCGGTGGCAAAAACGTAAAACTACCCGATTACGTTGATTTCTATGCATCCGGTGACGGTGATAACTATACATTTCTCGGAAGAGTATACGCCCCCGATGAAGCATCCAACCACGAATATCGTCTCGTCCTCCCCGAGTATATTAAAGCAAGATATATAAGAATGGCGCTCCCCGAAGGCGGCCCGTATTGGTTCGAGGAGATGCAAGTTTACGGAGGAGTCGAAACCGAAAAAAGCGGTGAGCTTTTCGATATGCCGAAGCTTTCGAACGTAACGTCACCTGAATATTGGAACGAAAGTGATTCCGATTATAATAAAAATATCAACCTCATTCTCGGAAAACCGCAGGAAATAGCATCATCCCATTACCTTGAACTTGCAGATCATGGCGACGAAACACCCGAAACAACGACCGTGCTTACCGATGGTAAACGCGCGAGTGATACATATTGCTATAATGGCGATTATTTCTACTCTCGCGGCGGCGGTGCGCTCGATTTCTTCTATGATTTGACGAAAACATCAGCAGTCGAAAAGATATCGATCAGCTATCTTGAGCATAAAGAGTATGGAATAAACTCACCAACACACGTGAAAGCATACCTTTCCGATGATGGCCAAAATTGGTATCCCGTCTCAAATTGGGATCAACCGTCGGGATATACTCCGAGCCAAAAAGCTAAGCGTTGTAATATTACCCTTAATCTCGAATCAGTGTTGTCTGCTCGATTTGTAAGAATAAGGATCGAATCCGCATTCTTGTTTGTCGATGAGATAGAGGTATGGGGTAAAAAGAATATAAACGATGCGACCGCATTGAAGGATACGGGCATTCGCTCAACGATCTACTATACAACAAGTGAAACCGCAAAATATGCCGATACCGATAATACTCCTATCAAAGCGAAGAATATCGACCTCGTAGTGGCAAACCAACAAACAAAGAATTCCTTGCTCCCGCGTGTCGCATATCTTGATAATAACGGCAACATCGTCGATACCTTTATGGACGGATTTTTGTATTGTACAAACGCCTCTCTCCCATCAGGCTCGTTGCCACATCTCGATAACTATAAGTTCGACTGGGAATTTGTAATTGACCAAACCTTTAACTCCGACGGCGGGCTCGATGTCCTCGAGGATACCGTGAAAACAGTAAAAGATGCCCTGAATCGCCCCGATCATAAGGTCCAAGTATATTTCACCTTCTTGACCATCCGCGATGGCGTGACCGATTTCGGTGACGTCGATGGCGACGGTATCAGCGAATCACTCGCAACCGCCGAGGGCAGAGAAAAGGTCATCAAATGGTTCGTCAATAAATGCATCCACGAATTCAATTCCCGCGAATATGCTAACCTTGAAATAGGCGGTTTCTATTGGGTGAACGAAGCAGTAACTTGGGAAAAGGACGATAGCGCAATTATAAAAGAAACCATAGACATCGTTCACGATATGGGATATCCAATGCTTTGGATACCATATTTCTGCGCACACCGTTATTATGAAGGCTATGATATGGGATTTGACCTTGTTAGTATGCAGCCGAACTATGTCTTCAAATCAAGCGAACCTGAGTATAGAGTCCCGACAACGTCTATCCGTACCAAATACCAAGGAATGACCGTCGAGATCGAGCATACCTACCAAGCACTCTCCGACCCGAACTTCGCCGAAAGCTATATGAAATATCTTTTGTATGGTGCAAAGGACGGATATATGAAGGATAGCGTCCACATCTATTATCACGACGTTGAAAACTTCGCATTGATGGGTACGAGTACAGACCCACTTTGTAGAATGCAGTATGACGCAACCTATAACTTCGCAAAGGGAACACTTGAGATCACGCCCGAGAAAAAGGATACGATAAAGTTGAGTGCAAAACAAGACGAAGTCCTTCGTGCTGATATAAACGATAGCACCCTCCCGACCCGCTTCGAGCTTCTCACCGCCCCCGAACACGGCACAGTCACACTCACAAAAGAAGGTAAAGTCCTCTATTTCCCGAATAAAGGATATAAAGGAACAGATTCCTTCGAATATACCTATAATAACTACCTCGACTCCTCAGATCCCTGTAAGGTCGAAATAACAGTGGAATAATAACAAAAAACTCCGTTTTTGATTAAAAAACGGAGTTTTTTATCGATATGGGTTGACAAATGCTTCTTTACTATCTACAATAAAGTTAGGGATATTATACCGTTTGAGTAACGTGGCACTCAAAGGATTGAAGATAAGCCACGGCTTTGATAAAGGGTGATGCGTATGGACGAAAAAGCCAATAATACGCGAAGAAGTGCTAAGGGAGAAAACACCGTTTCGCGAAGAATTTGATGTTTACCTAAGATAGTATAAGGGTTACGGATTATATTATCTCCATCACGGTAACCAAAAATTTAAGGTATTCAATTAGGAAATCAAGATGAAGCATTACAAGAACATACCCGCAATAGACGATATTCAATATCGATAACCAAATAGGAAGGAGATAACAAAAATGAAAAAGAAAACACTAATAATTTCCGCAATATTAACTGTCATAATACTTTGTGGCGTAATTGTTGGAGTAAGATCTTTTGACGAATCCAAACGACTTGTGTTTTTGTATTGGGTGGAAGATGTAATGAATCCCAACATTGATGTTGAATATGTCGATCCCAATCCCGAAGAGAACACTTTGGATCTAATTGAATTTGCAGAGGAATTAGACTTTACTGACATCAACGATGAAACTCTTTCGGAACTTGCTAAAATAAGCCTTTCGCTTTTTGAAAAATACGATAAGATACTGATAAGAAGAATATATTATACAGATAATCTGGAAAGAATGAGTGTGCGTAATTCACCGACAGATAATAAAACCTCCAGAGTTGTTGTTTATTGTGAAAATGCAAAAAATGCTCAACATGCATTAGTTTATCTCGGTCTTTTGATTGAGTTGTTTAACGAAGATATGTATTTTGGTGATATGTATTGGTTGGAGAATTTTAATACAATAAATAGAAATATGGCTCCTTACTTGTGCTTCTCGACAAACTATAAAAAGATGGGTTATAAAACCATCGAGGATTACCGAATAGCGAAAGAAAAGCTTTCCGACGAAATAACGGTTGTCAAAAATGATGAGCTTTTTGACCGCGAATTAGCCGGAACTCCACTAACGGAAAATGAAACGGAAAAACTGCAAAAACTGAAAGAAAAAAGAGATGAACTCCTTGGAAAAGAAGATAAATTAAACGAGGGCTTGTATGAGATCAATTTCCATTATTTCAAACTTGACAAAGTTGATGATAATATAGAATTAGTCGAAGGCGAGGGATACGTTGACCACAGCGAATGGAAAACCGTCTCCGAAATAGCAGAAATGAAATAAAATAACAAAACTCGGCATCAATAGCGATGCCGAGCTTTTTTATTTCTTCTTCAATTTTGCCTTCAGCTTCGGAAGATCGTAGCGTACCATCGCAATGATGAGCGACGTCATCGTAAAGCATTCCGTAACAGTTCCCGAGATCGAGCCGTGATGTACGTTGTAGATAAGCCAAGACGGCGAGCATGGGAAGGTCAAAAGCCTGAGCTTAGTCTCGTCAGTGAGATAAAACGCATAGGTCGAAAGTATCATCGCAATGATCGGTAAGATGGAGAACCAATCCTCCCAAACAGCAATTCCGAGCACAACGTACGATATCATAAACCCATAATACCATAACCGCGAGTCAGCCCACTTGCGTCCCGAAAAATATATCACCACCGCACGAATGATTCCGAGAAGATTCATCGCAAATCCCGAGTACGCCCCGAGCATAAAAAAGTGTATCGTGAACATCGTGATCCCGAATATCTGGAAAAGCATAATGTTCTTCTTTTCCTTTTGTTGGTATGATATAAAAAATAATACTGTACCGATACCGCCAATGACCTGAGCTAATATATCCATAATAGTTCCTTCCAAAATAAAGTTCAAAATGAATAATACACTATTTTAAATGATTTGTAAAGAATAAAGTTGAAAAAACATAAAAATACAAAATTATCGATAAAAATATAGCGAAATATGAAGAAAATATTGCTAAAAACAACGAAAAAATCAAAAAAAACACAATATAATGTCTCGCGAATACTTGAAAAAAATTTATAATATGA
>JAZRTU010000099.1:0-1873 GCA_045652185.1 Eubacteriales bacterium
TAACAATATATTTTTTATTATAGGATACCCAAAAGCGAAAGCAGATATTTAATAGAATTTTGTGTTCTCAAAAATAATAAAAAACAGAATAAACGAAAACTCCGATAGAATTTTATCTATCGGAGTTTTCGTTATTTAATAAAGCTTAGCGTTTTTGATAATTTCTTCGGTTCGTTCCATGACGCGCTCAAATATGTTATCCTTCAAACGAGCAAGGTCTGAAAAGGCGGTCGTTGCTCCTTCGTCCTCGTTATGAAGGTCAGAACCAAAGGCTACGAGCCTGTCATCGCAGAGAAAGGAAACAAGATGCTTTTTGAAAAGGAAACGTTTAAACGATCTTGCGTTTATCTGCGCATATGCGCCAATGTCAAGAAGATATTCTATGTCTTCTTTATGGTTTGGCAAGTAACGGTCAATATGCGCGAGTACCACAACGACACCTTTTTTTAAAAGGTTATTTATCGTTTTGAACAATCCGTCATTCCAAGTTTCTATCATTGGCATTTCAACAAGCATAACGCGAGTGCCTTCAATGCATAGCTCTTCAATGCCGTCCATGCGGTCTATGTTCTCGAATATCAATACTTCAGCGCCCATAGCGATGCGCGGACGTTCTGACACGTCAGAGAGAAGGATATCTTCAAGAGCTTCTTTTGTCTGTTGCTTGAATTGTGTTACTGTATGCCGATTCGGATAAAAATGCGATGTGGCAACAACTATGTCGACTCCGGCCTTTTTGAGCAGCTTGAGCTGGCTTACCGCTTCGCTCGTTGAGTCGCATCCATGATCGGCTTTCGGTAAAAAGTGAGAATGAAAGTCGATAACGGTCATAAGTTATTTCCCATTTTTGGAGCTTCCTTTTCCTCGGTAGTCGGTATTATAATGGTTTTCCGAGTACGAGGAACGGTAATAGGACTTGTTCGTTTTAATATTTACATCGTTAAGAACTATACCGACGATCTTTGCTCCAACGTGTTCCATCGTTTCAATGGTTGCGCACACCTTTTTGCTATCGCTGTGATTTGAACGTACTACGAAAATGTATCCCGTGATGCTTTCAAACTGAGTAATAGCATCGGTTACGATTCCCGTGGGTGGGAAGTCAACAAATATGACGTCGTAAACGTGTCTGAGCTTATAGAGAATATCGGAAAAGTGTGTACCGAGAAGAAGCTCGGAGGGATTGGGCGGAATAGCTCCGCTCGTGATAATGTCAAGATTTTCAAATTTAGTTTTACGGATAGCTTCGTTTGGGTCTTCTACTATGCTTGAGAGGATATCTGAAAGACCTGCGTGGTCGTTGTCAAGTCCAAAAATAAGGTTCTGAACGGGGCAACGCATATCTGCATCTATAACGAGTACTTTTTTGTTCGTTTTAGAATACAAAAGGGCAATATTTGCGATGTTCGTGCTTTTTCCGGTGGCTTCTCCGGCTGAGGTGATCGCATATACGGGATTTCCATTTTCATCGTCCTTGCGCGTGTACATCAAGTTTGTACGAATGAGGTTGAAGGCTTCGCGTACGGCAAAGGGACTGTTATCGTCAAGAATTCTTTCACTTGAGTTTGAGCTGCGTAAATTAGTGCTCATATCAATCTCTCCTTTCGTTATCTGTTGAGGCTGTAATCGTTTTTTTGTTGTAGTTGCTATTTTTGTTAATATCCCAAGAAGGAACGGTACCAATAATCGAATCTTTGGAGAACATCTTGGTTACGTCTTCTTCCGTGCGAATGACCGTGTCGAAAAGAGAACGTATTACGAAGTACGCAAAGCTGATGAAAGCGCCTAAAACGGCAGCTACTAAGCTATACAAGATCAAGTTAGGTGAATCATGGGTCTTTGCAAGTTTGGGGGAGAGGTTAACTCTTACTGC
>JAZRTU010000100.1:0-3355 GCA_045652185.1 Eubacteriales bacterium
ATATCGTACATACACTAAACAATGCAATTTTAACAGTATTTGCTATCCATCTCGGTGAAAACGATATCGCGAAAGCATTCGCAAATGCAGTAGCGATGGCGCACGATTGCGATTGCACTGCAGCAACAGTCGGTTCAATCATGGGCGCTTGCTACGGCATAGTTAACCTTGATGAAAGATGGTATAAGCCTTTTGGAGATAAGGTGCTCTGCTTCTATAACGGACCGAAAGAGTATAGCATCAATTCACTTCTTGAATTTTTCGAGAACGAAGCCAAAAGAGGTGAATAAGATGAAAAAATTGCTTGTATTATCTTTGACAATAATAATGTTACTTCAAACGTTAGGCGGTGTCGTTATGGCAAAAGACAATAACCTTATCCTTGGAAAAACAGCAAAAATAATAACAGGCGAACCAATCGAAAATAGCTATATGTTACTCGGTAACGAGGGAAAAGATGTAAAGCTTCTCACCAACGGAAAATATTCCTCTGATACCCGCTTCAGTAACGGTAGTTTCTACAGCTTCTATCGTGGCGGCTCGCGTGAGATAGTATTCGAGCTTGATGAATTGAGCGCAATAACGGGATTTAGCGCATCATTCCTCGTGTATAATAGTGCCGGCATATATCTTCCAAGATATTGTGAGCTCTACGTTTCCGAAAACGGAGAGGATTATATGCTTGCCTATTCTTTGACAGATAGCGCGAAGCTTGATAACGGAACGCAAAGATTAGATAAATATAAAATA
This sequence comes from Eubacteriales bacterium, assembly GCA_045652185.1. Classification (GTDB taxonomy): domain Bacteria; phylum Bacillota; class Clostridia; order Oscillospirales; family CAG-382; genus UMGS1307. The sequence goes on from JAZRTU010000100.1 coordinate 751, forward strand.
ACCGACGGCGCAAGATATAAAGCCAAATTCGTTAAATTTGTTTTCGATGTCGGTGTCAACGTGTATTGTGATGAGCTTGAAGTTTATGGCGAAGAAGTGAATGGAACAGAACTTCCTTTCTCAAAGGATATCAATTCGGCTGCAGATCCAAAATTTGATAAAGGCTTTGAAGGACTTCGTGACCTCGTTCTCATCTATTGCGGATATGATTACGATAAAGAGAATAATAAAAAATTTGACTCCGTCTATGTAAACGCAACAGAGGAGATGCTTCTTCCGTATGTGGCATATATCGATAAGAACAATAATATCGTCGATACAATGTTCGACTCGGTTGCATTTATGTCACTACAAGGACTCTGCCCCTCAGGCGGCAAGCTCACCTACCAAAAAGGGTCATTCAACACGATGGAGGATTGGATAACCTTCGCAGATAGCGTGTTTTCCGAAACTTATAATATGACAGCACTCAATAATGTTGTCGGTCAAGTAAAAGAAAAGCTTAATATCCCCGACTATAAATTTCATGTAGTCGTAACACTCCCGTTCGCATATATTAATCCTTCAAAACCATTTGGTGATATAAATGGCGATGGAACAGTTGAGTATTGCAAGAACTTAGAAGATAGAAAAGCAATCTATGAGTGGTATACAACGTATATACTCAATAGATTTGATGAAAGTGAATACGAAAACCTCTCTTTTGGTGGATTCTATTGGCCGCACGAATCAATAACCTACTTTGAAAAAGAAGGCGAAGTAGAAATTATAAAAGCAGTATCTGATATCTGCAAATCAAAAAATACAAAGTTTTTATGGATACCGTTCTACCTTGCCGCAGGCTTTGAAACTTGGAAAGACATTGGCTTCGATACCGCATATATGCAGCCGAACTATATTACCCTCGATTACTCGAAAGAAGAAATGTTGATCGAGTTCTCCGAAACCGTAAAGAAGCATAATATGGCAGTGGAAATGGAGATACGTTGGGATGCGGGAAATCCATCAAGCGCCAACTTCGAACACGATGTCAATAAATATCGCGCATATCTGAGATATGGCGCGATAACAGGTTATATGACTGAAGCGGCACACGCATACTATCAAAACTCTGCTCCGGGAACGTTCTATACCGCCGCAAAATCCTCAAATCCAACTTTACGTTCCATCTATGATGATACATATAAATTCATAAAAGGAACCTACGGTCTAAATTTCCCGGTAATCAAGTCCGAAGACGGTATAACGGAAACGGGAAAACGCTATTATGGCGAAATAAAAATCTTGGATAAAGGTAATGCAAACGGTAATTTGCAGTTTGTATTTGACAAAGAGGCAGAAAACGGAACTGTTAAAATATCTTCTCGTTCAGGAAGCTTTTCATATACACCAAACGAAGGCTTTGTCGGAAGCGATACCTTTACAGTTAAAGCATATGATGGCGTAAAATACAGTGAGCCGATAACGATTACTATAACCGTCACATCATCAAATGGGGAAGTCGAGCAGGAGGAATCGGTTGACGTGTCTGAGCCCGTTGAACAGCCTGACGATAAAAACGGAAAACTCGCGATTGCTCTCTCAATAGGAGCCGCTGCACTTGGTGCGATAGCAGCCGTTGTAATAACAGCGAAGAAAAAAAGAAAGAATAAATAATAATGGAAAAAGAAAAACTTGATCGTATCAATTTCCTTTCAGCAAAGAAAAAATCAGAAGGACTCACCGAATCAGAGCAAAAAGAACAAAAAGCTCTTCGAGAAGAATTCTTGATGGAATTCAGAGCGAGCTTCACAGGGATAATGGATAATACCAAGATAGTGCGTCCTGATGGAACAACGGAAAACTTGAAACGCAAATAAAGAGTTGCGAATGGCAAAACGCCATTCGCAATTTTTTGTGAAAAAAATAAGAATACCCCTTGACTTTATCGTGATAAAGTGCTATTATATGAAGCAAAGTTAATATTAAATGCGTTTGAGCAGGAATAAGTAGGTTCGATCGGAACTTGGAGAGAGTTGTCGGGTGGTGCGAGACAAAAGGAAAGACGAATTGAATTCCTCCTGTGAGCAGTGCACCGAACGGATGACAAGTAGGCTGCAACGGGTGTTCCCGTTATAGAACTGGAGTGTTGATAGACACTTGAGAGGTCGTTTTCGTGAGAAAGCGATAAATAGAGGTGGTACCACGATTATTATCGTCCTCTGTGTTCATTTGAACGCAGAGGCTTTTTTTGTAGAATAATGGAGGAAAAAATGAACCAACCACAGACATATACAATCGTCGCATTATCTATCTATGCGGCAATAATGGTCGCAATCGGAATAATTAGCTACGGAAGATCAAAAACCCTTGACAATTTTTTGATTGGCGGACGAAAAATAGGCGCATGGGCAACAGCATTTGCCTATGGAACAACTTATTTTTCGGCAGTTGTTTTTGTTGGATATGCAGGCCAACACGGCTGGAATATCGGTGTAGGCAGTATTTGGATCGGTATCGGGAACGCATTTCTCGGATGCCTTCTCTCGTGGCTTCTTTTTGCTAACAGAACGAGGAAAATAACGAAGCATATCGATGCAAAAACAATGCCCGAGTATTTCGAGAA
>JAZRTU010000101.1:0-1721 GCA_045652185.1 Eubacteriales bacterium
CCGCGTGAGCCCGCTATAATATAATTTTCAACTTCAAGAGCGTTATTGTTCAAAATATCGATGGTGTTTATACAGTTTTCACAAAAAAACTTTTTCATTTTTGAAACGGTAGACCACCAAAAATCGTGATTACCCTTCATAATTATCTTTTTTCCGGGAAGTGCTTCTATCCACAAAAGATCGTGAAGAGCTTCATTTGTCGTCAAAGCCCATGAAATATCTCCCGGAATAATAACGGTATCCGTAGGTGCTACGAGTTTTTTCCAATTATTAGATATCCTATCGGTATAGCTTTTCCATCTCGCACCAAATACTTCCATGGATTTTTCATTGGATTTTACGTCAAGATGAAGATCGGAAATAACAAAAATCGCCATAAGGACTCCTTATCAGTTTATGAATAAAATTTGCGGTTATGAGCAGAATAATAATATTCTTATCATAAGGAGGTAAAAATAATGAATCACGAAACCGAAACACGCGGATGCACAACTGCAAAGACCTGCAAAGAACACATTAAGGGCATTCGTTGTGATGTTAAGAATTGCGTTTATCACGATTGCGAGACCTATTGTATGGCAGGTGAAATTGCCGTAGGTCCAAGCAACGCGACAACAAGTGCTGATACTATTTGCGCGACCTTTAAAGAAAAGAAGTAAATTTTGTAAAAAGGGTTGTTGCCGTGAGGCAACAACCCCCTATTTTTACATAAACTTATATACTGCGTCAAGCATAGCGTCGGAATCTATAACCTCGGAGAATCTGACTTTGCGTTTGTCAAGATCGCGAAGCGGATAGGTTATCTCTGTTTTCGTGAGAGCCGAAAGATCGTCCAAAGCACCCGTGTCGGCAGAAGCGTCTTTGTAAGTCAAAGAGTGATACACGTCAGCGGCAAACTTATAAGGACTTGCAGTAGAAGCAACAACGATCTTTGTGTTATCATTAGAATCCTCAACATACTTTTCAGCACAGCACAATGCAACAGAGGTGTGGGTATCTGCAAGATAACCGTGTTTTTCATAGAATTTTTTAACTGTATTAGCGGTTTCCGTTTCATCTGCGCAGTATCCTACGAAGTTCTCGGCGATAAGATTGCGGATATCATCGCTAACGGTATATTTGCCCGTGGTGTTAAGCTCCTTCATGTACTTTGCCGTTTCTTCTGCACCTGCGGTGAAATAGAGGAGACGCTCAAGGTTGCTCGATATAAGAATATCCATCGAAGGAGACATAGTCATATGGAATTTGCGGTTTCTGTCGTAAGTTCCCGTGCGCAAAAATTCGGTAAGCACGTTGTTGGAGTTGGAAGCGCAGATAAGCTTTCCAAGAGGAAGCCCCATAGCTTTCGCGATATATGCGGCGAATATATTTCCGAAGTTTCCGGTAGGAACACATACGTTGATCTTTTCACCGTAGCTGATATCGCCCGATTCCAACATATCACAGTATGCCGATACGTAATATACGATCTGCGGTGCTAAACGTCCCCAGTTGATAGAGTTTGCGCTCGAAAGGATATATTTGTTTTTCAAAAGCTCTTCTTTAGCTTCAGCATCTGCAAATATTTTCTTGACACCGTTCTGTGCATCATCGAAGTTTCCGCGGATCGCGCAAACGTTAACGTTCGAACCCGTCTGAGTAGCCATCTGAAGCTTCTGTACTTTGCTTACGCCATCGACAGGGTAGAATACCATGATCTTAACGTGGTCGATATCCTTGTA
>JAZRTU010000102.1:0-2430 GCA_045652185.1 Eubacteriales bacterium
GTGTTGTATTCGTAAGTCATATCGTTTTCTCCTTGATTTATAATTAATTCCAATTATACCATAAAATTAAAAAAATCAAATAGATTTTTATAAAAAAATTAAAATAAATAATATTTGTGCATTATGAACAAAAATGACTGAGAAATTTCGTTACAATTCTACATAGAATAATTATGGAAAAATGAAAAAAATACTTGCATTTCAGTCGCTTTTCGTATATAATGATAGAGCTTGATGTGCGATGAAGCGAAAAGTTGCTGCAAAGTCTTGCGAAAAAGGCAAGGATCAGGTAATTTTCGTCGAGTATGTCCGTAGAATCGGGCGAAGCGATAAGCGTTTTTTAATGGGCGTTGTTGAAACACCCGAGAACGTGTAAATCGCCGCCATCCAAATTTCAATATTATTTAAGGAGGCACCAAGTAATGGCAGCTAAAGAAAGAATCAGAATACGTTTAAAAGCGTATGATCATGCGTTGATCGACCAAGCGGCTGAAAAGATCGTAGAGACAGCTAAGAGATTTGACGCGAAGGTATCGGGACCTATTCCACTCCCCACGAACAAAGAGATCGTAACGATCTTGCGTGCTGTTCACAAGTATAAAGATTCTCGTGAACAATTTGAGCTTCGCACTCACAAACGTCTTATCGACATCATCAACCCTTCTGAAAAAGCAGTCAATGCATTGGTAGGAATTGAACTTCCTGCTGGCGTGGATATTGAAATCAAGCTTTAAGCTTTTTTTAAACAAGGTCATGTTGACCTGGTCAACCAATAACCTAAAAAGGAGAAAAAGAAATTGAAAAAAGGCATTATCGGTCGTAAGATAGGCATGACGCAGATCTTCGACGAAAAAGGCAATGTTATCCCTGTGACAGTAATTAATGCTGGTCCCTGTGTGGTAACACAAAAGAAAACCGTAGAAAAAGACGGTTATAGCGCAGTTCAGCTCGGTTTTAGCGATATCGAAGAGAGAAAGCTCTCCAAACCGAAGCAAGGACAATTCAAAAAAGCAGGCGTTTCCTATAAGAGATACCTTGCAGAGTTCAAACTTGATGACGCAGCGAACATGAACGTTGGCGACGTTATCACAGCTGATACCTTCGTTGTTGGCGATAAAGTTGATATCTCCGGTACAACAAAAGGTAGAGGATTTTCCGGTGCGATCAAGAGATGGGGTCTTCACAGATTGAGAATGACTCACGGTACAGGTCCTGTACATCGTCAATCCGGTTCTATGGGTGTTATCGACCCTGCGAGAATCTTTAAAAACAAAAAAATGGCTGGTCAGTACGGTAACGAAAAAGTAACGATCCTCAACCTCGAAGTTGTTAAGATCGATGCTGAAAAGAACCTCATCGCAGTCAAAGGTGCAGTTCCCGGTTCACGCGGCGGTATCGTTTTCGTCCGCAACACCGTGAAGTAGTCTGAAGGGAGGAAACAAAAGTGCCAAACGTAAAAATTCTTGATATGCAAGGTAACAACGTGGGAGAAATGAGCCTCTCTGAAAACGTATTTGCTGCTGAGATCAGCGAAGCAAGCGTACACGCAGTTGTAAGAGCGTATCTTTTAAATCAAAGACAGGGTACACAATCTACCCTCACGCGTTCCGAAGTATCCGGCGGTGGTAAAAAACCGTGGAGACAAAAGGGAACAGGTAGAGCAAGACAAGGTTCAACACGTGCTCCGCAATGGACACACGGCGGTATCGCACTCGGACCTAAGCCGCGCCTCTATAAAGTAAGCATCAATAAGAAGATAAAGAAAATCGCTATGAAGAGCGTTTTGACTTCTAAAGTTCAGGACAATGAATTGATTGTTATTGACAATATCGCATTGGACGCATATAGAACGAAAACAGTCGTAGAAATGCTTAAAGCGATCGGCGTTGAAAAGAAAGCACTCATCGTGTCCGCTGAAAAGAATGATTACCTCGTAGGTTCTGCGAAAAACATTCCCGGCGTTGCAACATCCATGGCTTCCAACATCAATGTTTATGATCTTCTTAAGTACAACACTTTGGTAGTAACCAAGGCTGCGGTAGAAAAAATCGAGGAGGTATATGCATAATGCGTACAGCTTACGATATAATCCTTAAGCCGGTAATCACCGAAGCTTCGATGGAAAATATGCAACAAAAGAAATACACCTTCAAAGTAGCGAGCGATGCTAATAAGATCGAGATCAAAAAAGCAGTTGAAGAGCTCTTTAAGGTTAAAGTAGAAAAAGTAACAACGATCAGCATGAAAGCTAAAACAAAACGTCTCGGTGTTCATGTTGGTAAAACAAGTGCTTGGAAAAAAGCAATCGTAAAGCTTACAGAAGATTCGAACACGATCGAGTTCTTCGATAGCTTGATGTAATCGAAAGGAGCGAATTGAAATGGCGATAAAGACATATAAACCAACGACCCCGTCCAGAAGACAAATGGC
>JAZRTU010000103.1:0-5276 GCA_045652185.1 Eubacteriales bacterium
CACCTAATGCAAACGCGGCGCTTATTGTTGCTGCAAAGAACATTGATCCATATATTCCGTTTTTACGGTGTGTGAGATATGCATCGGTATATGCCATTTTTGCGGCGAGGCGAGGGTTACCTGCTGCGGCGTATGCATAACCGTCACATCTTATATCAGCGCCTATCCACTCTTGGTAGGGGTTATTTACTTCCGCCACCTTTTCAAGCGGTACACCTTTTTCCATATTCTTCAACGCGACTTCCTCGGCGGTATATGCCAAAGTAACATATTTTTGCCACGTTTTTGCGACATCCTCGAGGTCGAAATTCTTTCCTTTTCCCTCTTTTATTATAAGCATTGAAAGTATAACGAAGGCGACGTCATCGTCATTGGGGACACAAGTTAGATTTTGTTTCAAATAATCAACGAAATCGCTGACGAAATAACGTTTCATTCCCGCATGCTTCGTTGCGGTCCAATAATCCGTTAGCGGGAATTCAAGACCGAGGTCTTTTGCATATGCTTCGATATCCGTAGCACTCCAGCCCTCTACAGGTGCGCCAAGAGTACAACCGGCAAATCGTCCGAGCAATGCGCCTTTAAGCTTGTCAGAGAAATCCTCGGGTACTTTATCCCAAAGCTTTTTCGAACCGCTCGGGCATTTTTTCAATATTGATTCATAGTCATTCGGTTCTTCTTCATCGAGTTCATTCGGCACTTTCAAAGTCAAAAACTCGTTAAAGCAATCTGTCAGCATAGCATTTACCTTTGCTATCGTTTCATCGATCTTTTCACATTGCATTTCTTCGCTTTGGCGGATCGCATTTTTTAACAAATACAAATTCCAATCTAAGCTTCCGAGGTCTTTGTAGTTCATTGCTTTTCTCCTATTATAATAAAATCTTTAATTAACAAATATTAAAACAAGGTCATTTGTTCCGTTTCGGCGAGACCGCCAAGGCAGTCGTTAGAAACAAGAGTATCTACGACGCTCTTTGTTAATGATGCCTTTATTTTCAGTTCTTCAAGAGAAGTAATATTTTCTTCGTGGGTTACACGGTAGATATTCTCTGCCGCTGTTTCGCCTAGTCCTGCAAGAGAGGAAAGAGGCAAACGTATATTTCCTCCTTCGGGAAGGAATTTATAGGAATGCGACCTTCTTATATCTACAGGCAAGAATTTATACCCTCTTGCATACATTTCATTAACGATCTGCAAACAAGTCAGGATATCGGAATCCTTATTTGCGGCTGTTTTATCACTGATGGCTTTATGTATCTTTGCGATAGTTTCTTCAACGTGCGCTTTTCCTTTCATTACGGTTTGAGCCTCAAAGCCTGCGGGCTGAACCGTGAAATAGCTTGCATAGTGAGCTATTGGATGGTAGACTTTGTACCAAGCAAGTCGAAGTCCTGCGATCATGTATGCTGCAGCGTGTGCTTTCGGGAACATATATTGGATCTTCTTACAAGAGGTTATATACCACTCGGGCACACCGTTTGCTATCATTGCTTCCTCGTACTCGGGTTTCAGACCTTTTCCTTTTCTTACGTCCTCCATTATTTTAAAGGACATACTTGAATCCATTCCCCATTTGAGGATGAGCGAAAGCATAATTGAGTCACGCGTTCCGATAACCTCAGAGATGGTACAGATCCCGTTTTCGATCAAGCTTTTCGCGTTACCCATCCAAATACCTTCACCATGGGAAAGTCCTGAGAACTGCATCAAGTCGGCGAAGGTTTTCGGTTTTGCATCAACGATCATTTGGCGCGCGTTGTCTGTTCCACACTCGGGAATAGCAAGTGTTCCGAGCTTTATTCCATCGATCTGCTCGGGAGTTATTCCGAGCACCTCCGTACCCTCGAACAATTTCATTACATTCTCGTCATCCATGGGTACACTCTTTACGCTGATACCTGTATAGTCCTCAAGCGCTTTATATCTTGTCGGAACATCATGGCCGAGGATATCGAGTTTTTGGAGAGTATCATGCAAAAATTCGAAGGCGAAGTGGGTAGTTACGATGTTTGAGCTATCCTTTTCAGCGGGGTGCTGAACAGGGGTAAAATCAGTGATATGATATGGTCTCGGAACAACAACGATACCGCCGGGGTGTTGGCCCGTTGTACGTTTTACGCCTTTCGTACCTGCGATGAGTCGTTCTTCCTCACATCTGCTTACCGTTATATTTTTTTCCTCAAGATATTTTTTTACATATCCGTATGCTGTTTTTTCGGCAAGAGTTGATATTGTTCCTGCGCGGAATACGTTTTCTGCGCCGAAAAGCACCTCGGTATATTTATGGGCGTTAGCCTGGATATCACCCGAGAAGTTGAGATCGATATCGGGAGCTTTATCGCCTTTAAATCCCAAAAACGTTTCAAATGGGATGTCGTGACCGTCGCCACGCATTTCCGTTCCACAATTCGGACACGATTTTCTCGGAAGGTCAAATCCGCTTCCGACGCTACCGTCGGTTATAAACTCATTATATTTACATTCGGGGCAACGATAATGAGGCGGAAGTGGGTTAACCTCGGATATTTCGGCAAATGTTGCGATTACTGATGAGCCTACTGAACCACGAGAGCCAACGAGATATCCGTTACGCTCACTGTTCTTCACGAGCTCACGCGCCGTTATATACAAGGCAGAGTAACCGTTTCTGATTACGCTGTCAAGCTCCTTTTGGAGACGTTCTCTCACAAGTTCGGGGACGGGATCTCCGTACATTTGTTTTGCCTTGTCGAAACATATATTCGTTAAGTTTTCATCTGAATTCTCGATTGATGGGTTAAACGCTCCTGGAGGGATAGGTCTTATTCCCTTATCGACCATATCGGCTATTTGCCTTGTATTTTTAACTACGACCTCATAAGCGACGTCTTCTCCGAGATAACTGAACTCATCCAGCATTTCTTGGGTGGTTTTCAGATAGAGTTCTGTCGTTCTGTCTGCACCGGGGAATTTCATTCCCGTGAGCATTATTTTTCTGAATATTTCGTCGCCGGGCTCGAGAAAATGGACATCGCCCGTTGCGACACATATTTTGTTCATTTTCTTCGAAAGATCGTATATTTTTTTATTGAATTCCTTCAGCTGATTTATGCCGTGTTCACGATTTGAGCCGACTTTTTCTTCATCGACAAGAAACATATTATTTACAAGCGGCATAATTTCAAAATAATCATAGAAATCGGCTATTTTCTTTATTTCGGAGTCTGATTTATTGCTCAATATTGCGGAATACAGTTCTCCTGCTTCACATGCTGAGCCGATAATGAGACCCTCTCGTTTCGAAGAAAGGAGTGTTTTCGGGATACGAGGTTTTTTTGCATAGTATTTCAAATATGAATCGGAGATCAGCTCATAGAGGTTATGAAGTCCCGTCATATTTTTTACCAATATTGAAATATGGTACATTGGAAGCTTTTTGGGGTTAGTATTTGCTTCCATTGCTGTTTCGAGCTCACGAAGTGTACGAACACCCTCTTTTCGTAGCTTTTCGACCATACAGCCGAAAATTCGAGCGAGCATTATGGTATCGTCTAATGCTCTGTGGTGGTTGAACTCACCAAGCTTAAAATAGTCACGAAGTGTATCGAGTCTATGGCGCTTGAGTTCAGGGTTAAGGTAACGAGAAAGCGCGAGTGTATCCATGAAAGGACAGTTAAAAGAAAGCTCGTTTCTTTCAGCCGCCATACGAATAAAGCCTGTATCAAAGTTTGCGTTATGCGCAACGAGCATATTGCCATCGGCAAAATCGAGAAATGCTTTGACCGCTTCTTTTGTTTTCGGGGCACCCTTGACCATTTCGTCGGTTATGCCGGTTATCTTCGTTATTTCTTCAGGAATAGGCATTTCCGGATCAACGAAGGTCTCAAACGTATCTACTACTTCCCCGTCAACATATTTTACTGCGGCTATTTCGGTTATTCCGCAGGTTTGGGGCGAAAGTCCTGTTGTTTCAATATCAAATACGATTATCGGATCGCTCTCAAATTTTAAGTTTCCGATATCCTCAGTACCGAAGGTTGCTCTTGCTGTATCGTCAACAAGGTAGCCTTCCATACCGTAGATGATTTTAGTTTCAAGCTTTGCTTTTTCAGCCGCTGTCATTATTTCGGGATAACTTTGCACGTTGCCATGGTCGGTTACACATATTGCAGGAAGATTCCACTCTTTTGCAACGCGGACGAGCTCGTCTGCCTTCGTCAATGCATCCATTTGGGACATATTTGTATGCAAATGCAATTCGACACGAGGCTCGGGATGGGTATCTTTTCTATACAGACGTTTTACAAACGCTATATAGGAAGGTTCCATTACTATTGTTTTTTCATATTTATTATAGTCACTTTTACCATATACAAGGACGCTGTTTCCCTCTTTGATGCCTTTAAGAGGAGCACTATCTGCTGCAGCACACGTCAATTTCAGCATTGTTGAAGAATCGTCATCGGTCAAAAAGAAGGTAAAGGTGATCTTTTCGCCGTCGCGAGATTCCTTTTTATCCTTTTTGAATATCTGACCGCAGATCATTGCCGTTTTCTTTTCACCGATGCTGTATCTTACGGGGACTATTTCACGAGATTTCGGTTCTTTTCCATATGCAAGCTTGGGTTCGGTTATATCGAACTGCATTCTTCCGCTTGTTATTATATTTTCATTATTCTCGTCTGCAGTTACTTCGATATTTCCCTCAAGCGGTTCAAAACTATCGTAGGAAACCTTTTCTTCCCCACCGGAGCCTACGCTTGCTTTTGATGCTTTAATGATATTATCTGTATTTTGTTTTACGATATTATACTCCGCGCTGACGAATTCCTTTTTCTCACCCGCAACGAAAACAAACTTTACATATAACCCAAAATAATCTTCTACTGTTTTTGCGAGATATACGTCTGCTCTCATACCGCGGAGCAACTCTGCACTTCTGCCGTCGGAGAGATTTATCGTATAAGTACCATTTTCTTGGTCATAAATTCCTTTTGCGCTTTCAAAAAAGCCGTTGCCTATTTTTCCAAAATGCTGCTGCATATGATTTATCAAGTTAGTCGTGCTTAACTTTTGAAAGAGTTCCGATGGATAACTGATACTTATACGCATTTCAGCAAGGTCGTATGCTTTTTTTATCTTTTGTTCGATTACCGTCAAGATCTCTGCATCGAGAAGCTTTTTCGAGACAAAAGAACAAAATATTCGTTTTTCTTCACGGTTTATTCTTAATTTATATTCATCTACCGTTTCGATGAGCCAAACTTCTTCATCGTTGGGACTATACCGCATAA
>JAZRTU010000104.1:0-5744 GCA_045652185.1 Eubacteriales bacterium
GGCAGGATCGCCGAGATGAAAACCGGTGAAGGTAAAACTCAGGTAGCAACGCTTCCCGCATACCTCAATGCTCTCGCAGGTAAGGGTGTCCACGTCGTTACTGTCAACGATTACCTTGCAAAGCGTGACAGCGAATGGATGGGAAGAATATATAAATTCCTCGGAATGAGTGTTGGATGTGTTGTTCACGGAATGAGTAACGAGGAGAAAAAGGCGGCATATAATGCTGATATAACATACGGTACGAACAATGAGTTTGGGTTCGATTACCTCAGAGATAATATGGTTATCTATAAGGAACGTATGGTACAACGCGGACATAATTTTGCCATCGTCGATGAGGTGGACTCTATACTTATCGATGAAGCGCGTACACCGCTCATCATCTCGGGCCCCGGTGAAAAAAGCACCGATCTTTATGAAAAAGCAGACAAGTTTGCGCGAACTCTTCGCGTGCATAGAATAAAAGAACTCGATGCAAAGGTCAGCCACGAGGATATTGATGCTGATTATATCGTTGATGAGAAGGCGAAGACGGCTGTGTTGACGTCTCACGGTATAAAAAAGGCAGAGCAACATTTCGGTGTTGAAAACCTCGCCGATATGGAAAACAGCGAATTGATGCACCACGTCAACCTTGCAATTAAAGCAAGAGGCGTTATGAAACGCGACGATGATTACGTTGTTAAGGACGATCAAGTTATTATCGTTGACGAGTTCACGGGAAGAATTATGATCGGTCGTAGATATAGCGACGGACTTCACCAAGCTATCGAGGCGAAGGAAGGCGTAAAGATCGAGCGCGAAAACAAAACGCAAGCAACGATAACTTTCCAAAACTACTTCAGAATGTATAAAAAGCTCTCGGGTATGACGGGTACGGCACTCACCGAAGAAGAGGAGTTCCGCGAGATATATATGCTCGACGTTATCGAGATACCGACGAACCGTCCGCTCGCGAGAATAGACCAGACCGACCTTGTGTATAGTACGGTCAACGGAAAATATACGGCAATTGTTAAACAGATCGAGGAGTGTCACGCAAAAGGACAACCGATCCTCGTTGGTACTGTCTCCATTGATAAATCGGAAGCGCTTTCGAAAATTTTGACGAAGCGCGGAATCAAACACACTGTCCTCAATGCGAAATTCCATGATAAAGAAGCAGAAATAGTCGCTCAAGCAGGTAAACTCGGCGCGGTAACTATTTCGACGAATATGGCGGGACGTGGTACCGACATCAAGCTTGGCGGTAACACCGAGTTCCTCGCAAAATCGCAAATGAGAAAAGAAGGCTTTTCCGAAGAGCTTATCTTTGAAGCAACGGGCTTCGGTGTGACCGAGGACGAGGAGATCTTGAAGGCAAGACAACGCTTCAAGGAACTTGAGGAACAGTATGGAATAGAGATAAAAGAAGAGGCAGATAAGGTCAGAGCCGCAGGTGGACTTTTCATCCTCGGTACAGAGCGACATGAAAGCCGTCGTATTGATAACCAATTGCGCGGACGTTCGGGACGTCAAGGCGACCCCGGTGAAACAAGATTCTATCTTTCGCTCCAAGACGATCTGATGAGACTTTTCGGCTCAGATAGAATTGCCGGCATAGTTTCAAGCCTCGGTTTGCCCGAAGAGCAACCGATCGATGCAAAAATACTTTCCAACCATATCGAAACAGCGCAAAAACGCCTCGAAGGAACGAACTTTGAACGCCGTAAGAGCGTAATTCGTTTTGACGACGTTATGAACCAACAACGCGCGATCATATATGCACAACGTCAAGAAGTGCTCGACGGAGTTGATTTGCGTGAGAAAATAATGGGAATGATCGACGGATATATTACCGATGCAATAGATACCTATGCAAGTTCCGATATTCCCGACGAATGGAATACCGATTCGCTTCGCGGACATTTTATGGGTGTGCTTTGTGACGATAGCGATTTCCGATTCACACAAGCGGAGCTTAACGTGATGACGAAGGATAAGCTATATGAAATGCTTCACGAAAGAGCGATGAAGCAATATTCTATTCGTGAAAACGAAATGTTTACACCTGAGCAAATGCGTGAGGTTGAACGCATTTTCTTGCTCAAAAACGTTGATATTCATTGGGTGGATCACATCGATGCGATGGACGATCTTAAGAGCGGCATTGGACTTCGCGCATATTCACAACACGATCCTGTCGTTGAATATAAGCTTGAGGGTTCGAAAATGTTCGAAGAGATGGTCGATAGCATCAGAACCTCGACTGTCAGAATGGTTCTTACAGCAATGCCGAGACAACAGATGCAACGTCAACAGGTAATGACTGCGGCGAATGCTCAAATCGGCGGTAGCGCGGTGAAAATAAAGAAAACACCTATTAGAAAGAAAGAAAAAATAGGTCCGAACGATCTTTGCCCCTGTGGAAGCGGAAAGAAATATAAACGTTGCTGCAGCGGAAAAGAAGACAACTAAGGAGAAAAAAATTGGGATTTGGCGTTGTTTTAATTGGATATGCTATTTTGCTTTTTGAGATATTGGGATTTGATTTCATCGGATATGCAACGTTGGCATATGGCTCATATCTTCTTTCAAAGCATTTTTCAATGATCAAATATAATATTATCCCTGCCATCGTTGCTTGCGCTTGTTCAGCGGCTCGTATGTTGATACGATACGGTGTTATAAGTGTGAGCGATACGGGCGGTGAGGCTATTTTGAGACTTGGTATAGAGGTGTTGATCGTTGTAGTATATACTGCGATATGCTTCATCTTTCAGATCGCCGTTTCGAGATTTGCACGCCAAAACAAAGCGTTTTCGCTTGAACGCTTGGCAAACGGGGTCAGATATATCACAGCGCTCTATTTCGTTTTGAAAATGTTGATGATCATTTTCACTCAAACGGAGTTTGTAGCTAATTTTATCGTTGTTGCAACTGTATTTCAATACGTTGTCTTGCTCATTAATATTTATTTCATCTATTCGTGCTTTGCGTCGATAACGACGCCTCGGCTTCTTGCTAAGGAGATCGAAAGCGATCTTGAATTTGAGGAAAAGCAAAAAGAGAAAAAAGCGAAGCGGAAGAAATTCTTCAGCGGCGATGATGATGAAGATGACAAACAGTAGGTATCGAAAATGTTTAAAAAAGAAAACTACGGACTAAAAAAGTTTTTCTCGCCGATGATGACGATGGGGCTTCTTTTCCTGTTATTCCCGACGTTTAGTCTCTACGATATCTTTCCCGATTTTGTAGGTTGGATATTGATCTACGTCGCGCTCAGTGAATTTGCTGAATTTAACGAAGACATCTTCGCGATGAAAAAGCTCACCTATTATTTATGCGCTATATCGGGCGGAAGATTTATTATCGGTATATTGATGCTTGATAGGATCAACTCGAAAGCGACCTCAGACACGAATTTGTTCATGCTTGTGGTGACCGCACTTTCGATTTGTGAGATAATTGCGATAGTGATGTATTCAAGACATTTGTTTGACGGACTTGAATATCTTGCAACGCGAAATGACGGTGAAGCATCTTTTGGCGCTATCACAAACGCAAGAAGTATTACCTCGTTTTTCTTGATAGCAAGAATAGCATTAACACTTCTTCCCGAGCTTTTCCCATTGTTCCAGCTTGAAGCGGAAATTGATATTGAAAATTATGATTGGCTGATGAGTGTGTTTGCACTCAAAAATACAACGATGCTCGTCTGTATGATGCTGTCGTTGATAATGGGCATATATTGGTTTGGACTGATATCGAAAATGTTCGGAAATATCAGAAAAAACGAAAAGTTTATGGCTTTGCTCGGCGAGCGTTATCGTAGCGAGATAAAGGATAATACAAAGCATTATATTATCACACGAACTCGACTTGCATGCTCGTTTATCGGTGCGGGATGCGTTCTGTATTTTAATTTGGTGTTTGATTTTAAATACTATATGCCGTATTTTGTCGGAACATTTTTCATCTGGCTTGGATTTTTCTTGATAAGAAAGCTCTATCGAAGCAGCTTGATGAATCTGTTGCCCGTATTTGCGGGAATTCAAGCGGTCGTATATTTCTATCGTTTCAGATTTGCCGACCACTTCAGCTATGGGCTGACACTTGCGGAATCGTATCACGAATCTCCAATCGAAGTGAAAATGATGATGGCGCTTGTCGGTATCGTGTATGGTGTCGTGACACTTGCAGTAATGTTGACATTGTATCGCGATATGCTTAATTTTTGCGATAAAATGACCGACAAGAATGCATCGAGCATATTCTTTATGCCTCGATTGTTGGCGATCATCAGCGTGCTTCTCAATACGGCAATAATAATATATATGCCGATACGAAAATATATCGTTGAAACCGAACTTATTGTAACTGCAGCTTGGATCATACTGACGTTTGTTTTGCTTGCGAAGGTAAGAAATGAAGTGCGGTATAAAATAATAATGCAATAGTTGAAAGGAAATAATTGAAAGATGAAAAGGATTATTGTTTTGGTTCTTCTCGCGGCGCTTTTGCTTCCCACTCTTTTCGCTTGTACTCCGAGCGGTGAAGAAAGCAAAAACGACGTGAGCGCTGACATCAGCACTGATGTTAGCACAGATAGCTCATCGACGTCAAAAACGCCGACTGTAGATGAGTTGAATGCTATTTATAAGTATGACATTGATCGTACGGATAAGGAACGTTATCTTATCTCGTCAGGCAAAAAATATACCTATTCAAGAGAGGTATATGATGGACTTCCGGATAATGATGGAACTAAACTTACCGACGGAGAATATATGTCCGCAGGAACATATGAAGGCACACTTTGTTCTATTGCATTTGTTGGAAGAAACGCAGTAGAAATAACTCTCGACCTTGGCGAAGTAGTTTCTGAAGTGTCTGATTTCGGAATAAACGTTGTTTATTCAAAAGCGATGAATGCGGCTTTGCCGAGATACGTTTCATATTCCGTTTCAACAGACGGCGAAAACTTTATCGAAATCGGAAAAGTTTACAGAACAATGACTCCGCCCGAAAACTCAAGCATCCCCTTTGCTTTGAAATTGCAAAAAGGAATCGATGCAAGATACATAAAAGCAATTGTCCCGAAGGATGCACTCGCTTCAATTTGGCTCTATTTTGATGAATTTTGTGTATATAAATATAAAGATGCAGAAAAAGAGGTTGTTGGTGAAACACCCGAATACTATAAGAGCCCCGCGCTCCCCGAGGTTAAGGAAGACCTCTATTGGAGCTCAAGCGAAAGCGATTATAACGACGTCAAGAACCTCGTGCTTGGGAAAACGTATCGTATATATGCAGGTGTTATAATCGATGGCACCGTTCAAACAACATATTATAATACACCTATTTCCAGTCCGCTTCTCACAAACGGAAAAAAAGCTCCGATAGGCTCGGAATACGGTAACAGCGAGTATTTCCATTTTTCACACGGAAGAAGCAGAGAAGTTGTTTTTGATCTTGATAAGGTAAGTGCTGTATCCAAGTTGACCATCGGCTATTACCACGGTGCTGCGGGAATAGAGGCGTCCACCTTCGTTACCGTCTATGGTTCTATGGATGGAAAGGGTTGGGATACGCTCCACGAAGGCGTACCGACCACCACAAGCACAGCAGGAAAAGTGAATTACGTTGCTGAATTTGATGCAACAAAGGCAAGATTTGTCAAGGTTGAGTTCAGTGTCGGAAGTCACACTTGGATCGATGAGATCGAGGTGTTCGGTAAAAAGAACTGCGAAAACGCAAAG
>JAZRTU010000105.1:0-4934 GCA_045652185.1 Eubacteriales bacterium
GATTGAGGCTGTTCGCGACGGTGCATTGGCGTTAAAATTGAAGCTTAGCGGTGACGGACGCGATGATGAACGCATATTGGCTGTTTCTTCCGTTGTTCCGAACGTTGAATTGCGACTCGATCCGAATCAATCGTGGACACTTGATGAAGCAAAAAGAGTTCTCGACAGATGCTCAAAATCGAAAATAACGCTTGTTGAACAACCATTCCATTATAGCAACAGAATTGACGGAAGACTTTTGAAGCAATATACAAAAATACCTATAATGGCTGATGAGAGCGTTTTTTGTCCCGCTGATGCGGCGATGGTGATGAAAAACGGAGAGGCTGATATCGTAAATATAAAATTGGCAAAAAGCGGCGGTATATCACCGTCGATAGAAATAAATTCCAAAACAAAGCAAGAAGGCGGCTCGTGCCTCGTTGGATGTATGCTTGAAAGTCCGATTGCGGTCATCGCGGCGGCGCATTTCGCATTGGCGTGTGATAACTGTGTCGGGGTAGACCTCGACGTACCTTGCTTGCTCGAATATAACCCTGTAGTCGGAAATATAGCGTTTGATGACGGTAAGGTTCGCGTTGCGAATGATAGCGCAGGGCTCGGAATAAAAGAATTGGGTGAGCTGATACCAATAAAAAAAGCTTTCCCGTGGGAGAAATAAATTGACAGATATCAAAAAGCTTAAAGATAAAAAAAGTTTTGTTAACGGTTTGTATAAAAACAGATATTTTCTGCTTACTGTTGCATTGCTCGCTATATTTTGCTTGATCCCACTTGCTATGATGGCGACGACGAAGGGACACGATTCACCCTTCCATCTCCAACGTATCGAGGCATTGGCAAACGAGATGAAAATGGGAAACTTTTTCCCGAGAATATATACCTCATTGCTTGACGGGAACGGATATGCATCCCCGATGTTTTACGGCGATCTGTTTCTGACGATACCGGCGGCGCTTTTTGCGTGGTGCGGCATCAGTATCACCGATTCGTTCGCGTTTTTCATCGCGCTTGTTTTCTTGTTTACAGTAGTGAGTATGTATGCGTGTACTTATTCTATTACAAAAAGTGAAAAAGCCGCGTTTTGCGGATCGATAATGTTTGGGCTCAGCTCGTATCTGTGTACCGATTTGATACACCGTTGTGCGCTCGGTGAATCACAAGCGTTTATCTTTTTGCCGATAGTATTTTTGGGCTTTTACCATATAATGTTCGGTGAGATGAGAAAGTGGTATCTTCTTCCGATCGGACTTGCGGCAATGCTTCGCTGCCATACGTTATCGGCAGTAATGACGGTCGTTGCGCTTCTTTTGATGTTCATCGTTTCGGCTAACAAGATAATGGAAAACCCGAAAAGAATATTATACCTCGTTGTCAGCGTAGGTGCGTTTGCCGTTTTGGGCGCGGATTTTATATTTCCGACGTTAGAGCAGATGGCTTCGACGACGTTTTTGGCAACGGACGGCTATGCGGCAAAAAAATGGGGCTCTCTTTTCTCAAGAGCGTTGCCGTATTGGTATTCGCCGTTTTATGATTTTAACGTTTCGACCCCCGAAAGCGAATCAGCTTGGATACCAAACGGTATCGGTTTTGCGGGAATCGTTTTTTTGGTAATATATATAGCATATTCAAGAAAGATCAAGGATAAGCTCGTCGGCCGTCTTCTTGCGGTCAGCGGTATCATCTTGTTTTTGACAACTAAGCTTTTTCCTTGGCAAGAGATTCAGGATTTCGTCGGAGTTATCCAATTCCCATGGCGATTTTTGATCTTCCCGACATTCTTCGTCGCACTCGCGGCGGCTGTGTATTTCGGTAAGATAGAGTCGAAGCGATTTTCAACTTCATTGATGACGGTCGTTATATGTTTCTCGTTGTTCTCATATTTCAGCTCATTCGGGCCGTATTTTGAAAGGTATGCGAAATATCAACAAAACGGCACTAATTTGGAATATAACTATGACGATAATATCGGAGCGGCGGAATATCTCCCGACGACCGACGAGTTTGAGCGAAATAGTCAGTATAACACAAAATACAGAAGCGCATTAATAAAGAACGCGGAAAAGATCTATTCCGACGGAAAGCTTCATGCAAGTATGATAAGAGAAGACGGAAAACTTATCGTGCATTTCAGCAAAAACCAAAAAGACGGTGCGTATCTCGACGTTCCGCTCGTTATGTATAAAGGATATTCCGCAACACTTGATGACGGAACGAAGCTTGAGTGCGGATATGGCTTTTATAACCGTGTAAGAGTAATTCTCGACGGAAGAGAAGAGGGAACTGTTACGTTCGAATATACCGGCACGACGATCCAACACGTTAGCCGCGCGATAAACATCGTCGGTGTTATATTGATGGCGTTGTATATCTTTTTTTCTCATAGAAACAATAAAAAGAAAACGCTTTTCGCCGTTGACCTCGATGGAACGTTGATGGATAGAAGCGGTGAAATGACAGGAAGTGTTTGCGAAAAGATCAACAGATCGATCGAAGACGGAAAGAATATAGTCATCGCAACCGCTCGAACACCCGCAACCGTTTGCGAAAAGCTCAAAAACATAAACGTTAAATATCCCGTCGTGGTTATGAACGGCTCTGCTATCTTCGATTTGGAAACAAAAACGTATAAAAACGTCATTCCGATGTTCGAGGACAGGGTTGAGGCTCTCGTTTTGGCATCGGAGGATATTTCGGGCGCTATTATTTACACGCTTCAAAACGAAAAGCTTGTCGCGTATTACAAAGAGTCGAGCGGAAAATATTTCGATGATTTCATCGCGGAGCGCGAGAACGAATATAAAACCTTCAAAAAGGTCAATAACTTTGCGGACTTGAAGCTTGAAAACGTCGTTCATTTCTCAGTGATATGCCCGTCAAACAGAGTTAAACGTGAATATGACAAGATAAAGAATATATCGGGAATAAATACGTTCTATTCTATCGGCACAAACGGATTTGGTCTCGTTGAGGCAAACGAGCTTCGCGCAACGAAATCCGCGGCAATTGAAGTGATCAAAAAAGAGTGTAAGTTTGATACGGTTATCTCGTTTGGTAACGATGGAAACGATATTTCGATGATGCGTTCGGCGAGCCTCCCCGTATGTCCCAATAACGCAACCGAGCAGGTCAAAAAGTTTGCGTCGGTGGTGCTTGAGGAGAACAGCAAAGGCTCGGTTGCCGAATTTATAAATAATTATCGCTTTTAAAGCGAGATCAATTCGCTAACGGTAACGAAGTGATAGCCAAGTTCCTTTAAATGCGGTATCAGAACTCGAAGCGACTCGGGTGTCGGACTGTTCTTTGCAACGTAATCGTGAAAAAGAATGATGCTGCCGTCAGAAACGTTTGATTTCACAGTGTTGATAACTTGTTCAACGGGGGGACTCGACCAATCCCTTGTGTCAAGCCGCCAAGACCATAGTATATATTTATAACCCAGTTCATTTACCGTGTCGAGCGAGCTTTTTGAGTATGCACCGCCGGGCGGACGAAACAGAGTCGGGTCAGCGCCAAGACTGCGTAAAACCGATTCGGTCTTTTCGATCTCTTCTTTGAGCGCATTTGTGGAAAGCTTTGATACGTTCGCATGCGAATAGGTGTGGTTACCAACCTCGTGACCGCGCGAAATTATCTCTTTAACAATATCGGGATTTTCTTCGACGTTCTTTCCTATCGGGAAAAAGGTCGCTTTAACCTCGTTTTCGTCGAGAATTTCGAGGATTTCCTTTGTATACTTTGGGTGCGGTCCATCGTCAAACGTCAGCGCGATATATTTTTCGGCGTGTTTGTTGTCGGTGAAAACGACTCCCTTCGATTTGTATTCGTCAAGCAAGGCTGTAGCGGACACAGACGGCTTTAGTTCAACTTTGCCTTTTATCGAGTCTGAATATATCTTTAATTCATCAAGCGAGCCGAAACGATAACCCATTTTTTCCATCTCGGTCAAAACCTCGTCGAGAATAGCGGCGTTGGTGGCAGAGGTTGGATGAAGAAGAAGTACCATCCCGTCGTGAACGTTGTCGAGAATCTTCTTTTTTGCCCAAGAGTGATCCTTTTGAGCTTTGTTGTCCCAATCGGCATATGCGAATGACCAAAACACAGTCGTATATCCCAACTCATTTATATTTTTCAATGCATCAACAGAAAAGCTTCCCTCGGGCGGGCGAAAATATTTTGACATCTCGCACCCCGTATATTCGCGATATACATCTTCGAGCTTTGTGAGCTCGACTTGAAGCTCTTCCTTTGACATATATGATATATTCTTGTGTGAATAGGTGTGGTTGCAAACGGTGTGACCTTCGTTAGCCATTCGTTTTATTAAGTCTGTGTTGCTTTTGATTATAGCGGGCAAAATAAAAAACGCACCGAATGCATTGTGTTTTTTCAAAACATCAAGCGTTTTTTCAACGTTGCCGTTTTCATACCCCGCATCAAAGGTCAAATAGACTACCTTTTCGTCGGGCGCGCCAATCGATAATACGTTATATTCGCTAAGGTCCATCCCACCCATGACCTTCGGTTGCGCGTGGTCTTTCGCACTCTTGAAATACCAAGATTTTGCGTTGTCGGCAACGGCACTAAACGGCAAAAGACAGAGTATGATCGCAAGAAAACACGACAAAAACCGTTTTGTTTTCAAAATTATTTCTCCTTTCAAATGATTTCAATATTATTTTTTGAAATTTGTGAATAAATAAACCTTGTATTTTTTTCATTTTTTAAATTAAAAAAGGATTTTTTGATATTATGAAAATTTTCAAAAGCAGTAACAATGCTATATATGAAGAACCGAATTCGGTCAGCCAATATACCGATGAAACGATGTTCGGCACGGAAGTGACTGTTCTCGAAGATCTGGGTGAATGGCTCAAAGTACGAACATTTTACGGATATGAGGGCTACGTTACGGCAGACCAAATAAGACGGGG
>JAZRTU010000106.1:0-13788 GCA_045652185.1 Eubacteriales bacterium
GGTAGGGGTATTTTGTGCTACCCGTTTTTTCGAACTCATCGACAGTTTTTCTCGTTTTCGCCATTATTGGACGGATAGTATCACGGATATAGAATGCTTTTTCGCGCTCGTCGGTAAGTGCGCTTCCCTTTTCAACTGCGCTATCAAGCTCGGTTATATTATCGCAGAGAGCTTCGTAGGTATCGACAGCATTATTGAGTCTTACGACGGTGTTCGCTATCTTTCTTTCAAGTCCGACAGTTTGCGTTTTTTCGACAATACGGAGAAGCTCTGTCTCTTCCTTCATTACTGAAGGAAGGACTTCTTTTTTCGCCATCTCGGACATTGTTTTCGCCTCAATGAGCATCAATTTATTATAGTTTTCGAACATTATCATTCCGCGAGAACGAAGCTCGGTCGGAGTGAAGATATTATGACGAGCGAAAAGCTCGATATTTTTATCGTCGATGAAGTGGTCAAACGCTTCGACTGTTGTCGTATAGTTTTTGAGCCCTCTCGCTTCAGCTTCAACTTCCCACTCTTTTGAGTAGTTATTGCCGTTGAAGATGATACGTTTATGCGATTCGTATGTATCGTGGATGATATCATACATCGCTTGTTCAACGTCGAACGCATCCTCGAGGATATCGGCAAATCCGCTGAGCACGTCGGCTACTGCGGTATTGAGGATAATATTCGCTTCGGCGATAGACATCGATGAGCCAACCATACGGAATTCGAATTTATTTCCTGTAAACGCGAACGGAGAGGTTCTGTTTCTATCTGCGGTATCTTTTGTGAAGTCGGGAAGCACGTTTGCAACAGGGTTCATTTTTATCTTATCGGCGCTGCGGTAATCACGATGGTACGCTACGCTTTCGAGCGCTTGGGTGATATCGTCGCCGAGATAGATCGAGATTATTGCGGGAGGTGCTTCGTCGCCACCGAGACGGTAGTCGTTGCCTGCTGTTGCGGCAGAAACACGAAGGAGGTCTTGGTGTACGTCAACTGCTTTTATTACTGCAGAGAGGAAGAGAAGGAAAGTTAGGTTCTTTTCAGGCTCTTTACCCGGCTTTAGCAGGTTTTTTCCAAGGTTTGTGGATATCGACCAGTTATTATGCTTACCGCTTCCGTTTACGCCGTTAAACGGCTTCTCGTGCAACAGGCATGCGAGCCCATGCTTTTCTGCGATACGCTTCATCAGCTCCATGATAAGCTGGTTTTGGTCGCAGGCGATATTCGTCGTTTCGAAGATCGGTGCAAGCTCGTGCTGAGACGGAGCTACCTCGTTATGTTCGGTCTTTGAATATATTCCAAGTTTCCAAAGCTCGAGGTCAAGCTCTTTCATAAACTCGCTTACTCGCGGGCGGAGTGAACCGAGAAAGTGTTCATCAAGCTCTTGACCCTTCGGCGGTTTTGCGCCAAAGAGTGTTCTGCCCGTTAATTTCAGGTCTATTCGTCTATCGTATAGTTTTCTGTCTATCAAGAAATACTCTTGCTCTGCGCCTACGGTCGAAAGAACGTGGTTCGTTTCACGGTCACCGAGAGCGCGGAGAATTCGCATTGAATGTTTATTCAGTATCTCCATTGAACGAAGGAGAGGTGTTTTTTTGTCGAGTATTTCGCCACCGTATGAGCAGAACGCGGTCGGGATACAAAGCACTCCGTCTTTTATAAACGCGAAGCTCGTCGGGTCCCAAGCGGTATAGCCTCTCGCCTCAAAGGTTGCGCGAAGTCCGCCCGAGGGAAAGCTCGATGCATCAGACTCACCTTTGATGAGTTCTTTTCCTGAAAACTCCATTATTGCGCCGCCACCCGGAGACGGAGATACGAAGCTATTATGCTTTTCTGCGGTTATTCCTGTCATCGGTTGGAACCAATGGGTATAGTGTGTTGCGCCTTTATCTATCGCCCAACGCTTCATTGCGTCGGCGATTGCATCGGCGATAGTTATATCGAGTTCACAACCCTTTGCCAATGCGCTGAGCAATTTTCCAAAATCCTCCGGTTCGAGATATTCCTCCATTGCTCTTTCGTTAAATACGTTAGTTCCAAAAAGTTCGGGGATATTCATTTATTTTTCCTCCGTTTATAAGAGTTTTACACCTTTTTTCTTACATTCTTCTATCGTTACCTCATCCCACACCGATGATTGAACTTCTCCGATATGCGCTTTTTCGAGAAGCAACATACAAAGTCTTGACTGTCCTATTCCGCCACCCATCGTTAACGGCAACGTGCCGTCGGCGAGAAGCGAATGGAAATAGAACGAAAGTCGGTCTGTCGCGTTTGCTTTTTCGAGCTGACTTATGAGCGATTCGCTATCAACTCTTATTCCCATTGATGAGATCTCAAGCTGGCAATCGAGTACGTCATCCCAAAATAAGATATCACCGTTGAGCGACCAATCGTCGTAGTCGGGAGCTCGTCCGTCATGGCTTTTTCCCGATCTTAATTTATCGCCTATTTGGGAGATGAACACTGTTTTCTTTTCTTTAGTTATTTCATACTCGCGTTGTTTCGAGTCGAGTGTTGGGTATTTATCCTCAAGCTCTTGCGAGGTTATGAAGCACACGTCTCGCTCAAGTGTTACTGTTAGTTGAGGATAGTGTGATTTTACGATATCAAGCGTATCACATATAGCGCCGACTATTGCACTCACTGTTTTTTCAAGGTATTCGGTCGTTCTGTCGGCTCTCGTTATAACCTTTTCCCAATCCCATTGGTCTGTATAGACGGAATGGAGGTTATCGAGATCCTCATCACGTCGGATCGCATTCATATCGGTATATAGTCCTTCGCCCTCTTTAAAATCATATTTCCAGAGCGCGAGGCGTTTCCATTTTGCGAGAGAATGGACTACAACTGCTTCGGTATTGCTGCTTTTTATATCAAATTTTACAGGGCGCTCCGTTCCGTTGAGGTCGTCATTAATTCCTGTATCGCTACCGACAAAAAGCGGCGCGGAGATACGACAAAGGTTGAGCGCTTCGCTTAGCTTTTGCGCAAAATTGGATTTTATCAACTCTATTGCTTTTTGAGTATCATATACGCTAAGGCGCGAAGTATAGGTTTCGGGGATAAATGTTTTTCCCATTTTTCGTTCTCTTTTCTTTATCTTTAGCAAAATTGCAATATTTCTATATCATAGTATTATAATAAAATATTTCCTTTTTGTCAACGGTTTTGGGTTTTATTGCTTTACAAAACTTTTATTTTATGTTATACTTTTTCAGACAGGAGCTGATATTATGGATTTTAGTTCAAAAAAGTATATTTTACTCGATCTTGACGGGACATTGACCGATACAGAGGAAGGAGTTGTTAACTCGTTTCTTTACAGTTTGTCGAAGATCGGAGTTACCGTTGAAGACAGAACCTCGATGCGTTGGATCATCGGACCGCCCATTTTGGATTCATACAAGCAGATGCTTTCTTGCACTGATGAGGAGGCAAAGAAGCTGCTCGCGGGATATCGAGAATACTATAATGACAGAGGTATTTGGGAAAACAGGCTTTACGATGGTGTTGAGGAGATGATGCATCGTCTTTTCGATGGTGGAAAGATATTATTTACAGCCACTTCCAAGCCCGATGTCTTTGCAAAACGTATTCTTGACAAGCACGATGTTTCAAAATATTTCAAATATATATACGGCAGCACACTTGACGGGAAGATTAGCACCAAGGAAGATGTGCTGTTACACATAATCAATTCCGAAAGCATCAATATTGAAGACTGCGTTTTGGTTGGTGACACAAAATACGACATTATCGGCGCACGTGAGGTCGGCATGGACGTTATTGGGATCAAATGGGGTTTTGGTACGGACGAGGAGTTTGTTTCATTTCCGCCGGATATATTGCTTGAAACGCCAAATGAGGTTTCTGATCTGTTGCTCGGCATAAAATAAGTATGGACAAATTGTGGATGAAATTCGCTATATAACGTGGTATAATGCTATTGTAAAAAATGTAGGGTGGTACGAAGGATTCGTACTGCTCTATTTTTTTTACGTTTGGACGTCCAACAAAAAAGGAAAGGAGGAGGTTTTTGAGAAAAAGAAGATCATATCGAAAAAAAGGCGAATTATCGAGGATGGCGACGAGGTATTTCGATGAATATCTGCCAACTCACGAAAACGAGATACCTGACGTGGAGTCGTTCGCGGTCTTTCTCGGAATCAGCCGTGAGGAATTGATGAAGTTTGACAAGGAAGAACTCGAAATGGTATTGACGCGGATTGCAGGGGTAAAAAAGCAATTGGCTATGAAAGGCAAGATACCTGCGAGTGTTTTTACGTTTGATTTCAAAAACAATCACGGATATGGTGACAAGTCGGAGGCGAAGGACGAAGCTGTTTCAGTATCGATCGTCGGAAAAGCGGTGGATTGGAGCTCATGAACAAGGTGATTTTGGAGATCTGCCCCAACAAAAAGCAAGAGGAATTTTTTCTCTCGAAAGGGCGGTATGTTGCATATGGCGGTGCAAGGGGCGGAGGAAAAAGCTGGGCTATGAGGATGAAGCTCGTTTTGCTCGCTGTCGGTCACGAAGGGATATCTATTCTGTTATTGAGGAGGACTCTCGGCGAGCTTCGAGAAAACCATATTCTTCCGCTTAGAAGGTTGCTCTTTGGGATCGCTGACTACAAGGAGACAACGAAGGAATTTTTGTTTCAAAACGGATCGCGCATTAAGCTCGGATACTGCGACAGCGAAAGCGACGTTTTGCAATATCAAGGGCAGGCATACGAGGTAATAGGTTTAGAAGAAGCCACTCACTTCACCTATTACCAATTTTTATGCCTTACTGAGTCAAACAGAGTCAGCGGAAATATGAAAGAAAGCTTTTCACCGAGAATGTATCTCACTTGTAATCCCGGTGGGGTCGGACACGATTGGGTGAAAAGACTTTTTATCGATAGGTGTTACGAAAAGAACGAAAAGGCGGAAAATTACGTTTTTATTCGTTCGAGTATTTATGACAATGAATATCTTCTTCGTGAAAACCCCGAATATCTCGAGAACCTTTTAGCCTTACCTGAGATTCGCAGACGCGCGATGTTAGAAGGCGATTGGAATTGTTTCGAGGGGGCATATTTTCCCGAGTTTAAGTTTGACGTTCATACATGTGAGCCGTTTACTATACCGAAGGAATGGGGTAGGTTTTGTGCGCTTGACTACGGGTTGGATATGACATGTTGTCTTTGGCTTGCGGTTTCACCTGATGGGGTTATATACGTTTATCGTGAACTGCACGAAAAAAATCTCATTTTGTCCGAGGCGGCAAAGCGAATTGGTGAGATGACGTTACAGGGTGAAAAAATACGTTACATTACCGCATCTCCTGACCTTTGGAACAGACGGCAAGACAGTGGGAAAAGCGGCGCGGAGATAATGCGTTCATGTGGACTTCAAAAGCTCATTAAGGCGGACAACCGACGTATTATGGGATGGCGGATACTGCGAGAGTATCTACACGACGGAAAATGCGGGGTCAGAATAAAGATATTTCGCGGGTGCGGTAATCTTATTCGATGTTTGCCGCTTTTGCGGTTTGACGAACTGACACAAGAGGATTGCGCTTCAACGCCGCACGAGATAACACACGCACCTGAGGCTTTGAGGTATGCGGTAATGTCAAGAGAGCCGAGCTATTTTGACAAGATAAAAGCCGATATTGACAGATATTTTCCATTGAGAAAGAGGGAAAGTATTCGGGATTACATTGATTATTGAAGAAAGGAGAAAAAAGAAAATGCCAAAAAACAAAAGGCCTGCGCTTCCCGAATGGAATGAATATGAAAACGGGAAGGATTATAATATTCGACTCGGACTTTATGAAAAGGTAGCGAGAAATGAGCGTTTCTATCGAGGCGATCAATGGAAAGGGATAGGTGCAAACAACCTCCCTACCCCTGTTTTTAATATTTTCAAGCGCGTTATTGATTATTATATATCGAACATTATGTCTGACGCGACTGTTCTTCACTACTCTAACATTAGGCAAAGCAAGGATAAAGGGAGCGCTGATGCCACGGAGCTAATTGGCGGTATCGCAAAGTCAAGATGGGACAGTTTGAAGATGGATTCTTTATTATCAAACGCACTTCTTGACTGTGCGCTTTGCGGCGAGGCGGTTGCTTACACATATTGGGATGCCTCGATAAAGACCGGTCAACCGTTTCGAGGTGATTTCGTTACGAAGCTGGTTGAAAATACCAACGTATTTTTCGGCAATCCTAACATTCACGACGTTCAAGCTCAGCCTTATATACTTATCTCGGGACGTGAGATGGTTGACGAGGTAAAAAAACAAGCGAAGACGAACGGTGTGCCTCAAAAGATCGTTGATCTGATCGCATCTGACAAGGATGTTTTTACACAATCCTGCGACAGGGGTGTTATAGAGCTTGAGGGGACGAAATGTGTTACGCTTATTAAGCTTTGGAGAAATGCGAGGGGGACTATCAGCTTTAAAAAGCTCACGAGAGATACCGTTATTATTGACGAGGTTGACACGGGGCTTCATTTATATCCTGTTTGCTTTTTTAACTGGACGAGAGTTAAAAGCTCTTGGCACGGTGAAGCGATCGGTACTTCGCTTATTGACAATCAGATTTTCGTTAACAAAGCGTTTGCGATGGCGATGAAGCATATGATGGACACTGCTTTTTCGAAGGTGGTTTATGACAGCACGATCGTCGAGGAATGGTCAAACAAGGTTGGGGAGGCTATTGCAGTCAACGGACCTGTTGAAAACGTTGCTAAGGTCATTGGCACGGGAAGTATGCAATCGGGTATGTTGGAGCTTATCAATCTCGCAATCGCGCACACGAAGGAGATGCTTGGAGCGACTGATGCAGCACTCGGCAACGTTGATCCGAAGAACACATCTGCTATTATTGCAGTTCAGCAGGCATCGGAGATGCCGCTTCAAAACGTTAAAAGGCAACTTTATCAATTTATTGAAGATCTTGGGCTTATTTGGCTTGATTTTATGATGAACTATTATGACGAGAAAAGGCTTGTTCCAACCGCTGACGGTAACTGGGTGGAATTTTCGTCTAAAAAATTCAAAAATGCCATTTGGAGCTGCAAGGTTGACGTTGGAAGTTCGGGATATTTCTCGGAGATAACTACTATCAACACACTTGATTCCTTGTTGTCGATGGGTCAGATCACGCTCAAGCAATATCTCGAACGTATTCCCGCCAACATCGTTCCAAAAAAGCAAGAGCTTATTGATGAGATCGTTGGCAAAAACTAAAAAACCGAAAGGAGATGAAAAGAATGGAAAGAGATTACGTTTATTCGCTTATTTGCGAGCTTGCGGAGCAATCGGGGCTTGATGTTCGCGATTATGCAGATCAGCTTTATGCCGAACGCGCATTGAACTACGGTGAGTCTGTTCCGAGCGAGTTACTCGATGAGATAAAGGAGTCTCGAAAATATATGCGTGAGGAAAAAAGCCGCGCTGAAGAACAAAAAAAGGTTGACGGCGATATTGAGCTATTTCGCGAGTTATTCCCCGAGGTGAGTGCCGACAGTATTCCGTCCGAGGTTTGGGACGAGGTTGGCAAGGGCGCTTCGCTCACGGGGGCATACGCGATATTTCAAAGGAAAAATGACATTTTAGGCATTCGCGCGGAGAATTTCAACAAAGGGCTTGAAAAAACTGCGCCGATAAATATCACAGAGGGGGACGGCGAGTCCTTCATTACAAGCGGTGACGTTGAAAGCATGTCACCTGCCGAAATAAAGAAAAATTATAAGAAAATACTTTTATCACTAAAAAAATGGAACTAAAGAAAGGAATTAATTATGGCAATCAGCAACAGTATTGAAAAGGTTATCTCTGCGGAGATATTGAGAACAAACGAGGACAACCTCATCGCAAACAAAATATGCAACACCGTTTATTCGGGCGAGATCAAAAACAGAGGTGATAGCGTTACGATCATCGGGCTCAACGAGCCGACCGTTACAGACTACACGGGAACACTTACATACGAGGAGCTTGAGGATAGCGCAGTAGTTTTACCGATCGATCAAGACAAGGTTTTCGCTTTCAAGGTCAGAGATCTCGACGAGCTTCGTTCTGCTGTGGCACTCAAGGATTCTCAGCTCAAACGCGCAAGTCACAATCTTAAGCTCGCAGTTGACAAATACGTTCTCGGACTTTATTCAGATGCGGGTAAAACATACAACGAGACGACCATCACTTCGGAAAACGTACTTTCCGTTATTGCGGAGATCAAGCAAATGCTCGAGGAGATGAACGTTCCCGACGGAAGAAGCTTTATCGTTGTTCCGCCTTTTGTTAAAACTAAGCTTATGCTTGCAGGAATCAAATTCTCCGTTAACGAGGGAGTTAACGGCACAGGTGTTATCGGATTTACCGATGAACTTGGATTTGATCTTTATGTCAGCAACCAGCTCACCGTGCTTGAGGGTGGAAAATATCAATGTATTGCAGGTTCTTACTCCGCTATTGCTTATGCAGAGCAAGTGCTTGACACACAGATCATTGAGAGAATGGAAAACTCTTTCGACACAGCGGTCAGAGGCAGACTCGTTTTCGGTGCGAAGGTAATTCGTCCGAACGAGCTTATTTGCGCTTCTCTTATCAACGGAAACAACTGATCATTCTTATTTTTTGGGGGAGGAAGCTCCCCCAAAAATAAATTAGGATCACGACAGAAAGGATGTGGATATTATCAGAGGACTTGACATATTTGAAACTGCATTGGACATTATTGGCGAACGTCAAAGCGATGGGGAACTACCGACAGACGTTGGCTTTTTTCAATCGAGGGCGGTCAGCTATATCAACATTGTATTGGCCGAATGTGCGCCTTATCACTCAAGGCTCAGCGGTGAGATCATCGACTTCTCCCCTATCAGTTCGCTTGACGATCGGATCGAGATTGATGCAAGGATTGCTATTGGCGCGATGCCTTATGGGGTTGCGGCGCTTTACCTTTTGGCTGAGGGTGACAGCCGTTACGAGCTGTTTCGAACTATTTTCGAGAATATGCTATTAAAGGTGATGCGTTACGGCACGGCAAAGATCCACGAGATCACAAACGTTTATTAGGCGAGGATCTGTATTATGGTGAAGAGAAAATATGTTATTGAGAAATTCGGCGGGATCGACGAGCATTCGAATTCACTCAGCACTGCGACCTCCATGGTCAACCTTTGCGTTACGAAGGAGCGAAAGCTGAAAAAGCGCGACGTTTTGAAAAAGGTCATTTCACTTCGAGGCGAGGAGATACTCGTTTCTTGGGAGGGGACTATTCGCGGTGTTGAATGCATCTTATTCGTTACGGCGGGTGGGTTTTATAAATATCTTGCAGATATTGGATCTGCGATATATTTGAGGCCGTTTACGGGAACAAGGGCGTTTGCTTTTGAGTTTTCAGAATGCGTTTATATTCTCAGCGACGTTGATCTCTATTCGTTTGACGGCGGAAGTGTTTCAAGAGTCGAGGGGTATTCCCCGCTTATTGCTATCAGCACCGATTTTTCGGGAAGTTGCGAATTATTTGAGGCGGTAAATATGCTTACACCCAAGCGAAGACAACAGTTTTCGTCCGACGGGCAAAACAAAAAGCTCATACTTTTAGAAAAGAATATTCAATCGATCGTCAGCGTTGCATATCTCGGTGAGCGATTAGACAAGGCAGAATATACGTTTAATTCAGTTGACTCCACTATTACGCTGAACGAGGTATACCCTGCTTTAGAAAACTCTCTTGAGGTTGAATATATTAGCGGTGCTGACAGGAGAAGCGAGGTGCTTGCGTTCGAAAAGGCATGTGTATTCGGAGGAGGAAACGACACGAGAGTGTTTTTATTCGGGAATAGCGATATGCCGTCTTATCGAAGGCACAGCGAGCTCGGCGGTGGGATGCCGAGAGCTGATTATTTTCCCGAGAACAATTTCGTTTCGATTTCGGGAAAGGTTATTACCTCAATTATCCGCCACTATGACAGGCAACTTATTTTTTGTCTTGATTCAACGTTTTATTCCGTCGATGAAATTCAAAGCGACAGTCTTGGAGCATACTACCATTCTTATCCCATCTATGCGCTCAATAGTGAGAAAGGTCACATTGGAGGTAACGGCAGTATACTTATCAAGAACGAACCAATCAGTCTGACTTACGACGGGATATACAGATGGGTATCGACGTCGGTACGTGATGAGCGAAACGCGATAAAGATATCGTCGAACGTTGATGGAATATATTTGCGCTTTTTAAGTTCACGATGGGAAAACCCGATTCGACTTTATGACGATGACATTCGTTGTGAGCTTTGGGTCGTATGCGGTGACGAGGCGTTGATATACAACTATGAGATTAACGTATGGTATTTTTACTCGGATGTTGGACTCGTTACGTTTTCAAGGTGTTTTGACAGGCTTTTGCTTGGAAAGGCAGACGGTGACGTTTGCGTTTTTGAGGAAGGCGAGGAGGAAATACCTATCCGCTATGTCAGCGGGAGCGGGGTACTCGGCGAGGTTGACACTCAAAAGGAGCTTGGCGGTATTGAGATAAATGCGACATCAAGCTTTGGGACAGAGATGGATATATCATTTATGGCTGACGGTGACGGTGAATGCAAGGGGACATTTTGCGCAAAATTTGGAAAAGCATTATCAAGAATATTTCGAAGGCGGTTATTGTTCGGCAGATTTAGGCAGCTTGCATTCGTGCTTGACGGGAAAAGCAACGACGTTTTAATTAGCTACATTTCATTTATCATCAAGGAAAGGGGGAGGATATTTTGAGCAGCTACGACAAGCTTATTGAAAAGCTTAAAAGAAAGCTCGACGGATATGGCAGCGGCGAAAGCGAGATCGCGAAGCTATACGATTTAGCGAAGGTTAATCGAAAAAAGCAATTCGAGGCGGAACTTGATGCAGCCTCGAACGAGCGAAAGGCATTGGTTCGCGATGCAGGGATCAAAAAGATGAAGCTCGGAAAAGATATCGCTCAGCTTCAGGAATCACGCGGGTTGAGCGCTTCGGGAGAGGCTATTACTGAAGCGTTAAACAGGGAGCGAATTGAAGCTGATATGATCAAATCCGCGAACGAAGGCTATGCGGACTCTATTACCAAGCTACAAAACGGATATGATGGCGACATATCAAAATTAGAGTTTGAGGAAGCAAAGGCGGAAGAAGCGGAAAAGAACAAGATAGAGGGTGAAATACTCGAGCTTGAGAAACAGAAGATCAAGGAAGAAAAAAATGTTGGAAATGACGCCGCTTCTGACATCTACGAGCCGACGGTATCGGAAAACACACTTGCATCGAGACTTTTCGGGATGTTCAAAGGCAGCGACGGAAAACTGACTGCCGACGGAAAACGTGAGCTTGACAGTTATCTTGAAAGACTTCGAGAAGAAAACGGACTTAGTGACGAATATATGAAAAACGTATTATTTGCGCTGAAGTCATACGGATATGACAACGTGAAGGACGAAAACGCGGGGTATGACGGTTCGTTTGAATCGCTCGAAAAACTCGCGTCGGAGAATGCTTCAAAGGTTGAGGATGCGATGTATCAATTTTATCGCGGGCGCGGAGCGAGTGATGGTGAAGCAATGGCTGAGGCTAAACAACACGCGATCAAAGCAAAGCTCGACGTTATCTATAAGCACTCGGTATCACGAGAGCAATTTATTTATCTTGCTCGCAAGATGGGCTCATCGATGAGTACTATTTATCGATATTTTGATACTATTGACACAAGTAAGAAGTAGTTATTATCTGCGGTTTTCAAAGAAATAGTTTTACAAAATGACCGCAAAGGATATTTTTAATTACAACAACAAAAAACTGTATAAAAAAATCGAGCCAATATGGATCAACCATATTGGCTCTTTTTTATTTTGTTTCGAAAAAACTTATTGCTTATGCTCTTTTTTTGGAAACTACTACTGCACCTGCGAGAGAGATGAGAGCTACTACTGCGAAGAGTACGAAGCTATCGCCTGTATCAGGGTTTTCAGGTGTTACAGGAGCATCGGGTGTTTCGGGAGCTGCGGGAGCTGTTGCAACGTCTGCTGTCATGAAGAGAGCGCCCCAAGCTTCTGTGGATGCCCAAGGAGCAGCGTCTGCGCCTGCGCCGAGAGCGTTAGCTGTATCAACGTTCCAACGGAGTGCGTTGATGAATGTTGCGTTAGCGTCCATGATGTTAAGCATGAATTCAAGACCAACGTCTTTGCCTACTTCGCCTTTAATTGTTGCGAAGGGCAATTTAGCTTCTACAAGGTAGCCACCGGAGATTTGTTTGCTTGCTGCTGTACTTGTAGCCCATTTGGAGTTTGTTCCCATTCCTTCGCCGCCTTTGATGTTAGCTTCGGGAACATCGCCACCGATAACGAATGTACCGTCTACGAAACGGATACATGTTTGGGAGTCACCAGTTGTGTAATCGCCGGCTGCATTTGTGTTAGCTTCGGAGATATATACTTCGAATACGTTACCGAAGTCAGCGAGGTTTTCTTCGGAGCCTTGGAGCTCAGCGAGGAAGTAGAGAGCGTCTTCATCCCAGAGGATCTTGACTCTCAAAAGTTGGTCTGCTCTTGTTTGATCTGCGGAGTAAGCGTGATCAACAGTTGTCCATTCTACTCTTTCGTCGTTCCAGATAGCATCGATCTCACCATCGATCTCGGGAGTACCTTTGAGCGCTTGGTAGTTGTAGCCATAGTCAGCATTAACTGTGAGTGCTACGCAAGAAAGAAGGAGTGTCAAAACGATCAACATTGACATTACTTTTTTCATAATACAATTTTCCTTTCATTTTGGGGTCTATACCCATATTTTCTCATATTATACATTATTTTTTTATTGTTGTCAACGATATTATGCTCAAATGTTAACAAAATATGAACAAAATATTGCCCCATTTTTTTGAAAGTGTGAAAAGAAAAAAATCTCCGCTGAGAGAGACACTTCGTAAAGAAGTTGTCTCTCTCGTTTTTTATTCTAATAAAACAAGCGACACTTTACACAAAAGCTGTGAAAGTGTCATAGTGGGTTATATACTTTAATAAAATACCGATTTCAGTAAGAGCAATAAGTGATATTGTGAGACAGGTCTCACAGTGATATTCTTTAGAATACCTCGCCAACGGCGAGATATTTCTAAAAGAGTGATGTTAAAACCTTTCGGTTTTAGTGATATTTTATTCGCCCCTAAACTGCCGATGGCAATATCACTTGGACGCAGTCCAAATATAACTGCGAAGCAATATAACTCGCCGTAAGGCGAATAAAACTGAGGCACCTTCCTTACGGAGGGTGCCTCGATGCGGAGATTTTTTATTAAAAACTATTTATAGCTTATGCTCTTTTTTTAGCAACAACAACTGCGCCTGCGAGAGAGATGAGAGCTACTACTGCGAAGAGTACGAAGCTATCGCCTGTTTCGGGGTTAGCGGGTGTGTCAGGAGCTTCGGGAGTTACGGGTGCTTCGGGTTCGGGAGCTTTTTCGCCAGCGAGTGTCAAAGCAACATACTCAGCGAAGTTCTTGTATCCGGAGATACCAGCGCCGAAGCAAGCGTATGTGCAAGAATCTTCTTCACCGGAGAAGTCAACTTCTTCACATGCGAGTGTGAAAGCGTAGCCGAATACTGTGCCTTCAACAGCTTCAATTGTACCGCCAACAAATGCAGTCCACGGAATTTTTTGTTCGTATACTTCTGTACCGTTTTCAGAAACAGTTACTTTGTATTCGATTTTGGAACCAACAGAACCGAAGTGGTCGCCGTATGCGTTTGTTCCATCAG
>JAZRTU010000107.1:0-4580 GCA_045652185.1 Eubacteriales bacterium
GTAAACCGCATATCCCCATATCACGAACCCTCCTCCACTCTCCCTCTCATCCCCCTACAACACACGCCCTCCGAGCCGACCACGCAATACAGATGAAGGCTCGGCAGGGCGGAGAATTGCTTTCAACGGAAAAATTTCATCCTCCACTTTGAAAACCATATTCCCCATATCCCCCATTTGAAAACCATATTCCCCATATCCCCCCAAAGGAGATTTTTCCTTCGGAAAAATTCCAATTAATTATATTTCATACCGCCATTCGCTCCCTCTTCTTACGCCCTCGTCCCGCCCGCTCTGTCCCTCACATCCTCTCCTCGCACTTTGTCCCTCACATCCTCTCCTCACACTTTGTCCCGCACATCCTTTCCTCACGCTCTCAACCCGTCTTCATCACCCAATTCTACTGCAAAAAAATGGACTCTACCATCGGTAGAGTCCATTATTATTATGTCTTTAGTCGAGATAACCCTCTCTGACTTTGAGGTTAAATGCCTTTGCAATATCCTTCATGTTCTCGTCAGTGATAGTTTGTAAGATCTCGCTGTCCTTGATCATCATGTATATCTGAGCTGCCTTCTCAACCGTTTCAATAAGTCCAAACGCTTCGTCAAGACTCGTTCCCGAACCGAAAATTCCGTGTTGCGCCCAAACAACGCATCTTCTCGTGTCCATCTTCGCAGCTGTAGCAACGCCGATCTCCTCGTTACCACAAACCATCCACGGCAAAACGCCGATACCATCGGGGAACACAACGACACATTCTGTGATCATTCTCCAAAGTGTCTTTGTGAACGCCTTTTCGTCGAGCGTGTGGACAAAGCTCATCGCAATAACGTTCGTCGGGTGCGTGTGTGTAACAACTCTGTGATTTTTGTCTGCTTTAAGTCTGACAATGTGGTTCATAAGATGAGTTGGAAGCTCGCTCGTCGGTCTTCCGCCATCCTCAAATCCCCAAACGATACGGTAGGACTTACCATCGTCAGCAATCTTGATAATACCAAGGCATGTCTCCGGAGAAACGGAAACGTTTTTGAAATATTGTCCCGTTCCGGTGACGATAAGATAACGACCGCCAATATAAGCCGCATCAAACTTCGTTTCTAAAACTCTGCCCTCAGCGTTCACGTCAATATATTCCGAAACCTCGTTCTCTTCGAGAAGCATACTGATATTACCACCGTTTCTTTCGTCCCAGCCGAGACGATACATATTGTCGCAAGTACGGCATATCTCAACGAGAAACGGTGCAGTTCTAATGTCTTTCATTCTAAAACTCTCCTTGAAAATTAAACTCTCTTCGAAAGCACTTCGTCTTCATATTTCTTAACGATTGCTAACCATTCCTCACGAACGGGAACACCCATCATCTCGCAGTAGTAGTCCCAAATAGCGTTGAATGGATATGACTTCAATTCCTCGGTCAAAGCAAGACGACTCGTGAAATCTCCCTCAAGCTCAAGCTTTTGGAGCATCTCTGTCGGCTCGAGAAGTGCATAGAGAAGTGCTTTGAGCATATTTCTTGTACCGATGACCCAAGCGGCAATACGGTTGATGCTCGCATCAAAGAAGTCGAGCCCGATGTGTGTGCGTTTAACGAGTCCCGTTCTGATGAGCGAATGAGCAATAGCCTTGAGTTCGTCATCAAACGTAACAACGTGGTCGCTGTCCCATCTAACAGGACGGCTAACGTGGAGAAGCATCTCATTTGTGAATAAAAGAACGGAAGGGATCTTGTCAGAGATAACCTCTGTCGGATGGAAGTGGCCTGCATCAAGACAAACGGCCTTCTTGTTCTTTACCGCATAACCCATAATAAATTCATTCGAGCCTACAGTGTAGCTTTCGGCACCAATACCGAAAACTTTGCTTTCAATCGCATCACAAACAAGTTTGCTGTCAATTTTTTGTGAAAACACCTCGTCGAGCGCGCTTGCCATTCTTCTTCTCGGCGCATCGCGGTCAATAGGAGTATCCTTGTATCCGTCGGGAAACCAAAAATTAATAACAGATTTTTGCTTTGTTTCTTTCGCGAAATATTCACCGATAGTACGGCATCTCTTGCAATGTTCTATCCAAAATTTGCGTACCTCGTTATCAGCATTACTGATAGTGAATCCACTGTCAGCCATCGGGTGTGAGAAACAAGTCGGGTTGAAATCAAGCCCCATCTCTTTTTCTTTTGCCCACTTGACCCATTTAGAGAAATGCTTCGGCTCGAGCTCGTCAAGATCGACCTTTTCGTCGGGCTCAGCATAAATAGCATGAAGATTGAGCTTGTGTTTTCCGGGAATCATTGAGAGCGCAACATCAAGATCGCTACGAAGCTCGTCGCCTGTTCTTGCTTTTCCGGGATAGTTACCTGTAGTTTGAATACCGCCCGTGAGTTCAGCATCCTTGAACATAAATCCCGAAACATCATCGCCTTGCCAACAATGGAGCGATATCTTAATTTTTTTGAGTTGTCTTATCGCGCTGTCAACGTCAACACCAAGCGCGGCATATTGAGCTTTTGCTAATTGATATGCTTTTTTAGTTTTCATATTCTGTTACCCTCTGTAATTTTTTTGTATCTTTCAAACGCAAGATTCCACTTCTCAGTATCTTGCGGATAATAAATCTTCGGTTCAACCGAGTCCTTCACCGCATTACGCGCTGCGCGTAAGTCCTCGAATTCTCCAAGCGCAATAAGCTGAACACAAACGTTACCCATCGCCGTCGCCTCAGCAGGACCTGCAACAACGGTAATACCTGTCGCATTAGCCGTAAGCTGACAAAGAAGCGTGTCCTTTATTCCGCCGCCAACAATGTGAATGCATTCATATTTCTTGCCTGTAAGCTTTTGGAGCTTTTCAAAAGCGACTCTATATTTCATCGCCAAGCTCTCATAAATGCAACGAACAGTTTCACCTCTGTCCGCAGGCGCGCCTTGCGATGTTGCTTCACAGTAATTCTTAATAGCTTCGGGAATGTTGCCGGGAAGCTCGAACGAAGGATGGTCAACGTCAACGAAGTATCCAAACGCCTTCGAATTTAGCGCCTCGCGTTCCATATCTCCAAAGCTCAAATCAGGTTCAGTGCGACGCCACCAAGCGCGTGACTGTTGAATCAGCCAAAGCCCCATAATGTTTTTGAGAAAACGTGTCGTTTTTCCGTAACCGCTCTCGTTTGTGAAGTTTTCAGCCAAAGTATCTTTACTAATAATATGCGTCGGGTTTTCCGTTCCGAAAAGAGACCAAGTACCCGAAGAGATAAAAACAAAATCCTTCTCGGGTTCCGGAACACTTACTACAGCCGAAGCCGTGTCGTGTGTAGCGACCGCAATGACAGGTACTTCACCGCACCCCAACTCCTTTGCCAATTCGGGACGAATATTGCCGTATATTTCACCCGCAGAGATCATCTCAGGCAAAATGCTCGGGTCAATACCGACCTTTTCGCAAAGCGAAAGATCCCATTCCTTCGTCGCAGGGTCGAGTAGTCCCGTCGTTGAAGCATTGGTGTATTCGCATTTTTTGATTCCCGTAAGAAAATATGCGAAAAGATCGGGTATCATCAAAATCTTGTCGCAAAGCTTCATAATTTCTTTTTCCTCACGGAAAAGATAATGGAGCTGATAAATAGTGTTAAATCTAAGAAATTGAATACCGCTGTGAGAATATATCTCCGAAAATGGTATCTCAACCAATTTGTCTTCACCGTCAGTGCGAAGATCACGGTAGTTAACAGGGTTAGAAAGAAGCTGTCCTTTTTTATCTAGCACCCCAAAGTCAACACCCCAAGTGTCAATACCGATGGAATCAAACCCACCTTCACGAACGGCAATAATGATAGCTTGCTTGACCTCATGGAATAACCTCAAAATATCCCAATAAAGCGTCTCGCCGACGAAAACGGGATCATTTGAGAAACGATGTATCTCACGAAGCTCGATTTTACCGTCTTTCCATTCACCGAGCATCGCACGTCCGCTCGATGCTCCAAAATCAAACGCCAAAACTCTCTTGTCAGCCATAAAAAACCTCTATAGTATAAAATTATTCGTCCTTCATCATTCTTTCAATAGCGAAACAGAACGCAAGCTTTGCACTTTCATATGTAAGTCCACCTTGAATGAAAGCCGTGTATGGTTCGCGAAGCGGTCCGTCAGCACTAAGCTCAATGGACGAGCCTTGGGTGAATGCACCCGCCGCCATAATTACCTCGTCAGAATATCCGGGCATAGCATACGGCTCAGGTTTAACGTGCGAGTCAACGGGAGAAGCCGCTTGAATACCCTCACAAAACCGACAAAGCTTTTCAGCGCTACGAAGTGTCAATGTTTGTATAATGTCATATCTATCTTCAAACGGAGCGGGCGATACTTCAAAGCCGAGCTTTGTCAGCATAGCTGAACATAGTGCCGCGCCCTTTAATGCCTGCGCAACAACATGCGGCGCAAAGAAAAGTCCCTTGAGAATAGATTTCGTTTGTCCGAGTGATGCGCCTGCTTCAAGCCCAATTCCCGGAGTTGTCAATCTGTTAGCACATTTCTCGACTGCTTCTTTCGTTCCAACGATGTAACCACCGCTTTCTGCAATACC
>JAZRTU010000108.1:0-2164 GCA_045652185.1 Eubacteriales bacterium
TTCATCGATTCATATTCAAAAAGCGGATCGTAACCAAAATCACCGCTTCCGCGTTTTTCCGTTGCTATAATGCCCTCACATTCTCCGCGAACGACATACTCCTTACCGTCAACTATTGCGGCAAAAGCACACACAAATCGAGCAGTACGCTTTTCTCTCGGAACATCCTTCATTTTTTCAAGCAATTTTTTATTATTGCTGTCATCGTTTCCGTCGCCGGCATATCTTGCGGAATATATTCCCGGTTCTCCATTTAGCGCATCGACACAAAGCCCCGAATCGTCGGCAACGATGATGCCGTCGTATTTTTTGCTTACCGCGCGGCATTTTATCAATGCATTTTCCTCGAAAGTCGTTCCGTTTTCAATTATTTCATCATTAAAACCGATATCGCTGAGTGTCAAAAGCTCGATATCAAGTCCAAATCTCGAAAGAAGCGCTTTTACTTCTCCCGTTTTATGTCTGTTTTTCGTTGCTAAAACTGCTTTCAAGACGTCACCTCGTTTATTCTTTAAAAAGGGCATCAACGAACTCGTCGCCGTCGAATATTTGGAGATCATCCGCACCTTCGCCAACCCCGACGTATTTCACGGGGATTCCGAGCACCTTCTTTATTGCTATTACAATGCCACCTTTTGCGGTTCCGTCCAATTTTGTCAAAACGATACCCGTTATCTCTGCCGCTTTTTTGAATTCGGAGGCTTGGTTCACAGCGTTTTGACCCGTTACCGCATCGAGAACTATCAAAGTTTCTTTGCTGCAACCGTTCAACTCGCGGTCGATTATTCTGTTTATCTTCGCCAACTCATTGATAAGGTTAGTTTTATTGTGGAGTCTTCCTGCGGTGTCAATTATTAAAACATCGACATTTTGTTTTTTCGCAGCGCTGATCGCATCAAACACTACTGCTGCGGGATCAGAGCCCTCGCTCTGCTTTATCATAGGTACGCCTGCTCTATCAGCCCATACTGCAAGCTGATCGATAGCAGCTGCACGGAAGGTATCGGCGGCGCAAAGCATTACCTTTTTACCTTCGTTTTTGAGTGAAAGCGCAATTTTACCGATCGATGTCGTTTTGCCGACTCCGTTTACGCCGATCACAAGCACAACTGACGGCGTTGTATCGAGTTTCAACGGTTCGCCCTTGCCAACCATCTCTTTGATTATATCGACAAGCATACTTTTCGCTTCGTTTGGTTCTTTTATTTTCTGCGCCTTAACACGCGCGCGAAGCTCGTCAACGATCTCCTCGGTTACTGTAACACCGACGTCGGCAGAGATGAGCACGTCGCCGAGCTCTTCATAGAAATCATCGTCAAGCTGTTTGAAGCTTGCGAAAAGGTCTTCAATTGGCGCAAGAAGTGCGTTTTTCGTTTTTTTCAATCCGTTTTTAAGTTTTTCAAAAAATCCCAAGGTATTATTCTCCGTTATCTGATATTTTTGAATTCGATGCTGTTAAGGTCTACTTTAAGGTAATCCGATATACCTTTTTTATGCATCGTTACGCCGTAAATCGTATCTGCATTTTCCATGGTTCCTCTTCTGTGAGTTATCAATATATATTGTGTAAATTCGGAATGGTTTTTGAGATACTCGGCAAATTTCTTTACATTGACTTCGTCGAGCGCTGATTCTATTTCGTCGAAGATACAGAACGGCGCCGGGTTGATCTTCTGCAACGCAAGATAGAGTGCCATTGCTGCGAAGGACTGTTCGCCACCACTGAGAAGCGAAATACTTTTTACCGTTTTGTTCGGCGGTTTTACGTTTATTTCAATTCCCGATGTCAACGGCTCGTCAGGATCTCTTAATGCTACAAATGCATTACCGCCACCGAACAGCTCGGTGAACACTTCGCCAAATGCAGCGTTGATTCTCGCAAAGCAATCCAAGAAGGTCGTTTTCATCGTCGATTCAAGCTTTCCGATCTCATGGTCGAGCTGACGGCGAGTTTTATTGAGATCATCGACCTGTGTGTTGAGGAAATCAAAGCGTTCTTTTGTGACACGGTATTCTTCGACCGCGTTTACATTGATCACACCGAGAGAACGGATCTTCGATTTCAAGGTCGTGAGGCGCGATGGCGCTTTATCCATCTTTTCGGCAGGAAGTCGATATTGAAGCGCATCGGTATAGGATAATTCATATTCATCCCAAAGCTTTG
>JAZRTU010000109.1:0-3271 GCA_045652185.1 Eubacteriales bacterium
AGTGGGTTGGAATCGAGACTATCGTTACACTTCCCGAATTTGAGCTTGAACGTTACAACGACTCATATAATACCGAGCTTGCGGCCGATCCTAACGTTAAAAACCTCGACAACCCATCCGTTTACCTTGGAGGCAAGGCTCAAACGGAAAGCGATGTTGGACTTTCGCTTTCGCGTTGTCTTATCGACGTGAAGAACCAAACGTTGAGCACGGGAAGCATTGCATTCCGTCCGTTTTGGAGATACATTACAAGCACCGAGCAAGATGTTGGTGGATATGATGAGCACGATGGAGAATATGCTGTTTCGGCAAACGGAAACAACTGTATGGGCAACTACCATTGGAGATATACGGAATACTACTATCTCCCCGGCGACAAGCTCAGAATCGTTGTTTTCAGTCCTGCACCCAACAAGCTTCAGCTTCAAATTGAAGTTATCGAAAAATCAACGCTTCCTTCCTCCGTTGCTATGCGCAAGGAATATGGTTGGAACGACCCTGCTGATTTTATCAGCCCGATCTTCCACTCGCCCGGACACGGGAAAAATATTAATGCTGAATTCAAAAGAGTTAACGCAATCGACCAATCGGGCAACGAGGGCAAAACTGCTATTGATACGAACACCGAGGTTCGCAATATGATATACCACGAGACATATCTCTATCGCGTTATCGACGGAACACTATATCGTGTTCCGATGAACGAGAGCCGCAGAGGTGTTACGAACGCTCCAAAGGATGAATATTTTACAGTGACATTTGACGGGGTTGAATCCTCGCTCGGTGGTGAGGTCGTTACTATTCATCCCGGATATAAGAATAATTGATCATATCTTTAAAAAAGCGGATATTATCCGCTTTTTTATTGTAAAATTTTTTTTGATATGCTATACTTAAAAAGAGGTGAGAGTATGGCATCTTGGATAATACATTTGCGTGTTGCTGAAAGTATTTTAAATCAGCTTCCGATCGATATAAAAACAACGGAATTCATTGTCGGCAATATAGCACCTGACAGTGGTGTTCCAAACGAGGATTGGTCACGATTTTCTCCCGACACTAATATATCACATTTCAAACGCAAAACAGTGGATGGCAAAAAAGAGGTGGATTTAGACCACTTTGTCTTAAACCATTTGAACAAAGAAAAGCTCAATTCATATAACAGACGAGAGATCTCCTTCTTTCTTGGGTACTATTCCCATTTGATGACTGATATTCTTTGGGTCAGGGATATTTACGATCCATGTTGCGAAAAGCATTTCGATGAGTATACTACGGATAAGGTAGCGTTTACTTGGAAGATAAAAGAGGATTGGTACGATCTTGATTTCAAGTTTTTAAGAGATAACCCATCTTTTTCCGCGTTTGAAATATACCGCAACGCCGTTGGGTTTGAAAATGAATTTTTGGATATTTTCTCCCATGATGCATTTGA
Source organism: Eubacteriales bacterium (assembly GCA_045652185.1). Classification (GTDB taxonomy): domain Bacteria; phylum Bacillota; class Clostridia; order Oscillospirales; family CAG-382; genus UMGS1307. Next base: position 1,439 of record JAZRTU010000109.1, read on the forward strand.
CAACAGGCGTGAATACATTGTATCTTTCTACGATGAAAAACGAGAAGGACTTGATCGGGAGTATCCATTTCTTGCTGAAGAACGAGCTGATAGGTTCGTTGATGAGGCAGCAAAATTAATTACAGATAGTATAAAAAATATATTTGAGGTATTTTAAAATGAAGTTTAGTATTTTTGTTATAATTTTATTATTTGCATTTTTACTTGTCGGTTGTTCAGAGATCATTCCCGAGATATCCGTTCCATCGATATCATTCACAGAAGAAAGCGAAGAGGTTTCGAACGAAGAGTCGAAGGAGGACACCTCTCTCGATTTTATCGGCAAGCTCGGAAGTGCGTCGAAAATCGACGAAAAAACTATTATCGTTTCGATATTTGCAGACGATAAGACGACTGCTTGGAACGGAGAAGAAGAGTTCAAAAATGATATGCTTCGTTCGATCGGTATCGGTGCAGATTGGATCGAACAAAGCTGCGCTAATTACGATGCTACCTCCGAATTTATTTATGACTGGTCAAAAAACAGCGATCTTGTCTATACGGTTAAGTTTGACGAGGAGATGGTTCGTTTTGACGGTGGTATGTATTCTGTACAACGTCAATATGTTTTGGATAACATCGACAGCAAGACTCTCCTTTCAAAATATGGCGCACAAAATATTATCTATGCCTTTTTCTTCAATACTGCACTCGAAAACGAGGTCAATCCATGGACACTCGCATATACGGGAGAAGGCACTTGCGACATCGAGATAATCGACGTGTTCTGCCGTTTTGACGGACTGGTTTGTCCGCCTGCATCACTTGCTCACGAGATACTTCACTGCTTCGGCGCGCAAGATCTATATTATGCAAGCGAAGGTATTCCGCAAGAGTTCGTTGACTATTGCGAAAGAACAGAATCAAAGGATATTATGTATACAGTCAACATGGGTGACGAGATCATTTCCGAACTGACAGAGCTTGCTGCCTATTACGTTGGGCTTGTCGATGAATGTGCGGTCGTTGAACAATGGGGACTCATGAAGAGCGAGCATGTTAGTTAATTACAAAAGGTAAAAATATGGCTAAAGCAAGAAAGATAATTAAAGCGTTTATATATCTCTTTTTGGGATATTTAGCTTATGATATCGCGGCAAGATATATTGATTTTCTTCGATATCCCGAAAAATACGAGGTGATGTCTGCTCCTTGGTATACAGCATCACTCATCACGGCGGTTTTCACTTTTATTTTTGTTTTGATACTTGTTGCCATTTATTTGATCCTCGGCAGGATACTGAAAAAGCGTTCTGCACCGACAGTTCCAAATTCCGATTCACACAAATGGGAAACGGAAAAAGCACTTCTAAAAAACGGCGAGATAACCGTTATCGACCTTATCAGAAACAACGCCAAAACAAAGCTTTATTATTCGACTCCCGCCGGTCAGGACTCATTCGGCAACGAACGATTTTGGATACTTGAAAACGAAAGCGGAAACAAATATTATCCAACCTTTTCGACTATCGGGGGTGCAAAGGAGTTTTTCGAGAAGACGGGTAGACACAGCTTTATGCTCATCGAAGGAGACTTGAAAAGTCAATATGAGTCGCTCTCAAATATAGAGATATTCAAAGAAGTCGGTATCGTTATTGATCCGCATCTTGACGATGCTATTGAGATACCTTATAATATCAGATTATAGTAAAAAGCTTTCTCCTTTTGGAGAAAGTTCAGTTTGCAGACAAAGTCTGCAAACTGAAGGAGACTGAGACAAACGAAGTTATTTTTCACGAAAAACGAGCGTCGGCTTACAAAGGTAAGGTAGTCGAGTTTTTCGTGAAAACCCTT
>JAZRTU010000110.1:0-1771 GCA_045652185.1 Eubacteriales bacterium
GGTAGTTTCAAGTATGATTGGCGAGCCGTAAAAGGCGTCCTTACCAATCGTCTTGACATTTGAAAGATCGATATTTTCAAGCGACTTACATCCGTAAAAGGTCGATGCCTTTATCTCGGTAAGCTTTTCGGGCAGATTGATCTTCTCAAGCGCCTTACAGCCGAAAAATACCTGCATACCAAGGCTCTCAACAGAGTCGCCAAGCTTGACCGAGCGCAAATTGTCACAACCAAAGAATGCATCGTCGGAAATTGTCTTTACACTATTGCCCGTGTCGATCTCGGTAAGCGAACGGCAATTATAAAATGCGCGAACGCCAATACTCGTTACCGAATCGGAAATCTCAACACTCGTTATGTATTTGCAATTTGCGAAAGCCAGATCCGGAATGCTTGTGCAATCATCGGCAAAAATTATCTTGCGCAAGGAATCGGGAACTATCTCCCCATTATGATCGGGAGTTTCCGCGCCGAAAATATAGCCAAGATAGTTATTCTCGTCACGCGTGCCGCCGACAAACGAAAGCTTTACAAAATTGAGCGAATTGCAACTGAAAAAGCTTCCTATGCCGATGCTTTTACAAGACGAAAGATCTATTCCGTAAAGCGACGGGCATTTTGAAAAAGCATAATTTTCTATTGTTTTTTCGCCGTTTCCAAGCTCTACGTAGCAAAGGTTGCTGCATCCGTAAAAAGCGAGCATTTCGATATTTACAACACTGTCAGGCAAAATTACAGCCACAAGCCATCTGTTAGCGGCAAAGGCTTCTTTTCCGATAGATACAACGGCTTTTCCGTCAATATTCTCGGGCACTGCCAAAAGCTCATATTCGCCTTTATATTTGGTTATCTTAATTCCGCCGTCGATCTCTTCATATTCAAAATCCGAGGAAAGTCCTATTGAAAACGATCCTTCCTTCTCGCTTTTTGCAAGACAGTCGGCATACAGAAGACCAAGCTCACTTTCATCTCCTTTGTCTGTTGCGGGAGTGAATGGTTTGGGCTGACCGTCGTCGTCCTTTATTCCGTCACCGCCCGGTCTTTTTACGCAAGCCGAAAAAAATGACGTAAGAAGACAAAGCACAACCGCCACGGCAATGACCGAACAGATTCTTTTTATGCTCATATTAATTGTTTTCCTCTTTTATGTCATCCTTCTTGGAATTGGGGCCGACATTATCATTCTCTTCCTCAGCCGCAATTCTCTTCTCATACTCTACTCTTGAGATGTTATATATCGCCATAACTAAAAGCGGAACAAACTGGAATGCAAACCACTTGACGCAGATATCAATAAGCTTGATCTCTTTTTCGTCAACTATCTTCTTTTTGGAAAAGATTATCGGGAGCATCACACCGTAGGTCACCGCTATGAGAATAATCGAAGCAATGCTTCTTTCCTTGTATGCCGCCACAGAAGAGCCCTTATTGAATATAGAGTAGAAGACAGCCATTGCAATCGCCGCAAATGCCACGGGCAAAAGGTATGACGCATATTCAACCACCCACTCAACGTTGTTAAGCTTTCCCTTTTCGTTAAGCTTTGCAATAACATCCTGAACCTTATTTGCGTGCAAATAAAGCGCGATTCCCATTACCGCGGTAATTATTGCCGAGCACATCGTCATTCTAAAACTGTCTATTTTTCCTTTTTTTAGATCTGCCATTTTCTTCACCTTTTACTTTTTTATTAATTCTGCTTTCTGACACTCTTATATTCGTCGTAATATCTGTAATAGGGGCATCTGCCGGTATCACGACTTAAAAAATTT
>JAZRTU010000111.1:0-2518 GCA_045652185.1 Eubacteriales bacterium
GCAAAAGCGGCAACGAAATGACGATCATCATAACGACCGAATACTCGGGGGTAAAGTTTATTACAATATATTGGGTATATGGTACTGCTTCGACGGACGGCAGAAATTGGATCAAAGTAATAACTGAAGCAAGCAAGTTACCTACCAACATTGATCTGATACAGCAATAGAACATATCACTATTTGTAACAAGCTGAGTTACTGCGAAAAACGACATTATGAACGCAAGAAGTTTTAACGAACTCACTATACCATCGGGACGGCGCAAGGACAAAACACCGAAAACAAGCACCAATGCTGAGAAAAGCAATACTGCATAGTCTATACTTTTGAAGTGGAGGGTGCGTTTTAGGGTGAAGGTCTTCCAAGCAAGCGATGCCAAAACTACACTTACAGCACACACAAGCGAGGTGTTATTTAAAAAAGGAAGGAGCAATAGCAACAACGTAACGCCACTTTCGGGGGAGGCGAACACGATCATTACCGCCAATATTATTGCTATTACGAGCAGAATTTTAAACGGAGAATAAAATATCGTCAAGCTTCCGCAAAGAAGTCCTAAAATTAATGCGGTTATATATCCGCTACCGTTTTTTTCGTTTGCTTTCAGCTTTGCGGGACGTATGCCGATTATTTTCGTTATGATATAATTCGTAAACCTACTCGAGCGGATCAACGAAGACATTGATCTATCAACAAAGAAGATCGGCAACGCCGAAAGCATCATGCAACACGAAAGCAAGACGTCCGAAAAACTTCCGAAGTCAACCGTTAATGCAAAACGCTTCACGAGATAGACGAGCATTATATACAAGCCGAACGTCAGCAAAAACGTTCCGTATACTCTCGATGACACCGCAAGCATACTCGACACTATTCGTGAATAGAGCGTTACAGCGCGAATCTTTTCAATACTGCTCAGAGCTTTTCTTCTGAACGGAAGGGTTTTCTTTCTAATTCCTACGCGCTCGACAAACGTCTGCGTAACGGAGCTTTCATACTGATCAAGCAAAAAGCCTTTCAATTCCGAAACGAAAAGACCGATATTTGAGATTATTCTTTTGTATGCGTTTCCGGAATTTTTCACGATGGTTCTCCTTTTTTATTTATTAGAGTTTTCCTCGAGCCATTTTTCATATAGGTCGGGGCGTTTTTGTTTAGTTCTCGCTATTGACTGCTCTTTTTTCCATTTTTGGATATTAGCGTGGTGGCCGCTGAGCAATATTTCGGGCACACGTTTTCCCTCATATTCCTCGGGGCGAGTATATTGAGGGTATTCAAGCAGACCGCTAAATATACTTTCGTCCTCATAACACGACGGATCGGGCAACACTCCATCGACGAGTCTTCCGACTGCATCGACGATTATTGCGGCGGGAAGTTCGCCACCTGTCAAGACATAGTTACCAACGGAATACTCCTCGACGTTCAAAATTTCGAGCGCGCGTTCATCGACGCCTTCATAATGACCGCAAAGAATCACAATTTCGTCTTCTTTCGACAGCTCTACTGCGGCATTTTCATCGAACACTCTGCCTTGCGGCGACATATAGAGTGTTTTTACTTTTTTCCCCTGTGTTACGTCACGATAGCAATCGACGATCGGCTGGCAAGCCATTACCATACCGAATCCGCCGCCATAGGGGGAGTCATCGACACGACGATGCTTATCGATAGTATAATCGCGGATGTTGACGACGTTTATTTCCAAAAGTCCGTTTTTCACTGCTCGTCCGATTATACTTTCATTAAATATTGTCTTCATCATGTCGGGGAACAGAGTCAGCACGGTGAATTTCATATATCAAGTCCTTCGATAAATTTTATTTTCATTCCTGTTTCGAGGTCGATCTCTTTTACGAACTCTTTTATTCCTGGGATGAGGTATTTTTTCTCGCCCTCGACATAATAGAGCGGGTACATTTTACCTTCGTCGATCCTTGTGAGTTTTCCCATCAATTTTCCATCATCAACTGAATAGACGTCTATTCCGATGAGGTCATCGTTAAAGAAGGTGCCCTCTGGCAATTTTACGTCATTACGGTCGAAATATATTGTTTTTCCGACGAGGTCGAGCGTTGTTTCGCGTGATTCTCTGTTCTCGAAAACTATCGAGGGGATAGTCGGACGATAGGTCTTCACGGAAAGCGGCTTTTCGCCGTTTTCATCAAGATAGAAGGTTTTTACGTTTTTCAAAAATTCGGGGCTGTCACACCAGCAATCGAAGCGAAGTTCGCCTACGATACCGCGCTGGGAAGTGAGTCTGCCCGCTTCAAGATATCTTTTCATCGGAGCGTTCTCCTATAATTTATAAATATACATTTTTATTATAACACCAATCGCATTTTTTTGCAATAGTTTCTTTTGCAAAGCACTAAAGTACTATTTGCGCAAGAATTGTCCCATTTTTTGATGCAAAAGCCGAGAAAACGCCAAATTGGCAACTCTACTGACGGTAGAGTTGATTATTGTGCGGTAGAGTCAGAGGAGGCGTTGTAGGAAGACAGAGTGTGGGATG